>DAISHW010000209.1:0-5213 GCA_036822295.1 Bdellovibrionales bacterium
AGCTCGGCAGAGCCTCTTCGTCCTCGCGCTCGGTGTTGAGCGACGTCGAGGTCGGAACGACTTGCTGGGCGTTCAGCTCCACGCCGAATGCGCTGAACTGACGCTGATAGACCTGTTGCAGACCCGGGAAAGAGCGCTGACCCGAGACCAGCATGGGGCTATCCAGATGCCTCTGGTTGATGGCGCCGGCGTTGAGCTCGACTTCTTGAAAAGGCTGAATGCTGATCACGCCCTCGATCAAGCGCAGACGGTTGGAATAGGTGTCGTTGTCGTAGCGCTCTTGCACGCGCGAGGTGAAAAGATCGACCCTGGGGGTCACGCGGGCCTTGAGCCACCAGGCGAAGCTGTATTCAAATTTGCCGGTGAAATAAAGCAGGGCCGCCGCCCCCTGGTCTTTGCCCTCTTCGAACTTATGGCCGCCGATTTCGAACTTCCACTCGCCCTTCCAAAGACGCTCCCGGCCGGGCTCTTCATTCAGTTCAAGGCTCGAGAATCCGGTGACTTGCGCGCGCGCCAAGGGCGTGAGGAGCAATATCCCCACCAGGATCCCGTGGCCAAACCTCGATCCGTAGCTCATCCCATCCCGCCTACATGAAGTGTCTGGCCTAAGATAACTACAAAATTCATTCCAGATTTTACTAAAGGGCATCACTTAGTCTAAGGCCTCATGAATGCTTTAAAACTCAGCTGATGCCCGTTCCCGCGCCGAATCCCCAAGGCGGCACAAGCAAAAAATTACCAAAATGCCCAGTGATTCGTCATCTCTACACCCTTGCAAATCCCAACGGAGAGTTCATGATGGTTTGAGAATGGCACCGTTGAGTAAAATCATCATGGCGCTTCTTTTAGGCCTCATCCTTGGATCCCTTGGCACTTACGGCGCTATGCGCCCGAAGTTCAAGGTTAAAGCTTCGGAACGTCATTTGGGACAGACCGAGTTCATCAATCCGTTGCTTCAATGCTCCGATTCGCCCGACGGCGATTCACCCAAAATCGCCCAGCTCGAAGAGATCGTGAGCGGCATTCTGGCGCGCGCCAAAAGGCAAGCCCGAGCGCGCGAGATCAGCGTTTACTTCCGGGATTTAAACAACGGCCCCGACTTCGAAATCAACGCGCGCGTCGATTTCGTCGCGGCCAGTCTGCTCAAAGTCCCGGTGCTGATCGCGTACTTGAAAGAGGCTGAAAACAACCCGGCGATGCTGGACGAAACCTTCGAGTTCAACCCCGAGAAACACGTGTTGAAACAAATCGTGCAGCAGGTGCAGCGCCCCGGCGCGCCCGCACCCGGAGAGAAGATTACCGTGCGTGAACTGCTGCGCCGGATGATCGTCGAATCGGACAATATCGCGGCCACGATGCTGATCGAAGAGCGTCCCCATCTAGAGGTGATCCGCATCCTGGACGACATGGGCGTCCAACTCGTGTCAGAGGGGCCGAACACGGGCGTGAACGTGAAGAGTTACGCCTCGCTCTTTCGGATTATGTACAACGCGACGTACTTGAGTCACGCCTCCTCTAACCAAGCTTTGAAGCTCTTGAGCTTGACGCGCTTCCGCGACGGTTTACCGGCCGGTGTCGCGCCGGACGTGGCGGTGGCGCATAAGTTCGGCGAGCGGATCATTGACGAAAATTATCAATTTCACGACTGCGGCGTGGTGTATTATCCAAAGCGCCCCTACCTGCTCTGCGTGATGTCACGAGGCAAGGATTTCAAGCCGCTGGTCGAGTTGGTGGCCGAGATTTCCAAAACCGTCTTTGACTACGTGAAGACCGGCCTCTAAATTCATTTTCTATGCAAAATTTTAAGCCCTTACGCGATATCCCTGCAAAGCCCGTTTACGGCCCCAAGGATGTTTTGGTGGTCTTCGGCGAGGTCTTCGCCCGCGGCTACGTGAACGGTCTGATCGACGAAGCTAAAAAAGCCGGAATGAAGGTCATCTACAGCACCGTCGGCCGGCGGGACGAAACCGAGCGACTGCGTCCGCTGAACGCCGAAGAATTGGCGGCGAAAGATCAACCGTTGATCAACGTGCCCTTGGAGTGCGGTTTCGATTTGGTGAAATCCTCTAAAGGCTTCTCGCCCGTCGATCAACTGAAAGGCTTAAAGCTCAGCGAAGCCGAGAGCGCCCGGCTCGACTGGGGCCAGGTCGAAGAATCGCGACGCTTTGGCCGCGAAGACTTCCGGCGCCGCGTGGGTTTGTACTTGAAAGAGCTCGAGCCCATGATTCCCGCCGGCGCCAATGTGCTAGTGGCCCATACGATGGCCGGCGGCGTGCCGCGCGCAAAGATCATTCTTCCGGTGATGAACCGGGTTTTTAAAGGTCATGGCGATCGCTACGCTTCGAGCAAGATATTCTGGGAAAGCACCTTGGGCCGCTTTTGCGAGCAGAGCTTCATGGATGTCACCGCAAACTCCCTTGCGGATCTGATCGAGTTGAGTTCGGGCCTGCGCGAGAAAGTGAAGTCCAGCGGCGGCCGCGTTTCGTACGTGGCTTACGGCTATCACGGCACTGAAATCTTAATGGGCGACGAGTACCGCTGGCAGTCCTATGCGCCTTATCTGCAAGGTTTCGCGAAGCTCGAGCTGGAGCGCATCGCGACCCGGGCGATGGCCGACGGCGTGCCGACGTGCGTGTTCAACGCGCCCGAGATTTTGACCAATTCGAGCTCGATCTTCTTGGGCGTTGAAGTCGCTCTGTATCCGTTGCTCGGCGCGTTCAAACGCGAATCCCCAAGCGGCGCGGCGACCAAGAAAATCATCGCGGCTTGCGAAGACTTGCTGAAGCCCGAGCATTCGGTCGATGAGATTTTAAAGCTCACCGATCGTTATTTCCGTTCGGACATCATCTTGAATCGCTGGTCGGATTATCCCGCGTGGCCCCAGCACAACGGCCCCGAACAAATGGAGTTGATGCGCACGACTTCGGATAAAATCGTCGACATGCACAAAGACGAAAAGCATCTGTTGGTGGCGGAGCTGAGCGAGTTGGTTTTTAAGGCTTGCGGGCGCGCCATGCTTTGCGAGGGGTACGCTCCGCGTTCACCGGTCTGGTGGGTCAATCACGATCTGGTGGCCCGGCTTTCTAGCCACTAAAACGCCTAGGAGCTGATTCAATGGGTCGAAGCTGACGACCAGTCCGTGCTGTTCAAAATAGGACGTGAGCAAATGCGTCCGCGATTGCGCGGCCAGCGGCGAAATGTGGATGACGCCGCCAGGCTTCAACGTTCGCGCGAGCTCCTTGATCACGGTCCGCACGACTTCAATTGGCGTAGCCGATTTGTGTCTGCCCCAATAGCTCAATACGCTCCAGGTCGAGTAGATCGAATCGAAGTGATCATCCGGGAACGGCAGTTTCGCGAGGTCTCCTTGAATAAAGTAGGGCTCGGGAATCTTGCACGCATCGATGATCAGATCCACGCCATAGGCTTCGATCCCGCGCGTTCTGAGTTCATCGACGAACTTGCCGCCCCCGCAACCCGCATCAAGCACTCTTTGACCGGCCAACACGTCGTAGTCGATCATGCCGGACCGATAGTAATCGAAACGCAGTTCCGAGAGGCCTCTGTTGGTTCGATAGAACTTTTCAAGCCCACTCTCGCGCTTCAACACGACCAAGTCGCCATCATTGATCAGCTCCACCACGCAATGGCTTTTCCCCGCGGATGCGGCAGCCGGAAAAAGAATAAAAAGCGCGGCGATGAATTTCACAGCCAGTGAATTTGCCGCACACCGGACCCGCTGTCGATAAAATCCCGAGAACCCTGAAGAGATTCAATCCCCGTCCACTTCCTGATCAGCACGAAGCCCGCATTGGGAAATTATCTGAAGGGGAAAAAGACGAGTCCGCCCCGGGGTTTCGCGCGCTAATATAAGGGACCGGCGGATTGGTAGGCGGTGTAGACGAAGTAAGCGACCGGGGCCGCGGCGATCCCGCCGAGAAGGAGCTCTTCGACGACCGGTTTGGACGGAATAAAGCTCAGCCACTCGCGGATCCACAGGATCAAGTACGGGAAGCAGAGATAGATCATATGCCACGGATTGCGATCCAGATAGAAGTGGCCGGCGGCCATGAACAACACCACGAAGATCGACAAAAATGGCAAGACCGCCGGGACCGACACGCGTTTCGGCGTCACGAAGAAGAGCACGAACAAGGCGCCCAGCATTCCGCACAAGACCGTGACCAATTGCGAGAACGAAGCGCTGGCCGAGAACAAGAGCAAAAGACTCACGCCGGTCGCGGCGATCAAAGGCAACAGCACCAGCGTCGACGGACGCACTCTGCCGCTTGAGCGCTCCAAGATGGACCACAGCCCCAGGCCTAAACAGAAAAACGCGACCAGGTTGCGATGGTGAGCGGGGGAAACGACGCTCGCGCGAATGGGCCAGAGCAAGAGCGCGCCCAGAATCAGGACGAACATTCCGCGCACCAAATACTTGGGCCCCAAAGGTTTGGGACTCACCAACAAGAAAAAGGCCAGAACCAAAGCCGAGTAACTGAAGGTTTCGCTCACATCGGCCGGCGGAAAATTCAAGCGGCCGAGCAGCAAGTAAGCACCCGCCACGAAAGTCAAAGCCAAGACCAGGCCTTGCAGCCTGGTCTTGAAAGGTTCCTTCAAGAAACCGATCACCAGCAAGGCCACCGCCATCACGACGGACGGCAGAAGCGCGCTTCTCAGGAACGCCTGGATGATCGGTGAATCCGTCATTTTTGGGTGGCCTCGACGTTCACGATGAGTTCGATTTCATCGCCCACCTCGCCGGGCTTGCTCATGTAGGTCATGTTGAAGTCGCTGCGTTTGATCTTGAACGCGGTCTCGGCGCCCGTGCGCGTGTTGCCCCACGGATCTTTGCCGGTTTTGTTCTGCTTCAAGACGAACGATACGGGTTTGGTCACGCCGTGCAAGGTCAGATCCGCGACGACGTCGAATTCGTTCGCGCTCTTCTTCTTGATCGACTTGCTCTTCATCGCGATGATCGGGAACTGCTTCACGTTGAAGAAATCGGGGTTACGCAGGTGATCGTCGCGCTTCTTCGCCATGGTGTTGACCGAGTCGGCCTTCACGTTGATTTCAAAAGTCGAAGTTTCGGGCTTAGCCGTGTTCAGATTGATCGTGCCGTCTTTGGCTTCGAGCATTCCGTAAACGTTGGAATAGTTCATGTGATCGACTTTGAAGACGATCGAGGTGTGCGAGGGATCGACGCTCCAAGT
>DAISHW010000210.1:0-5187 GCA_036822295.1 Bdellovibrionales bacterium
GAACAGGACCGCGAAATGAGCCTACCGAATTGGATTCCGATCAAGGAATATAGAGACATCAAGTTCGAACGTTCGGAAGAGGGGATCGCCAAGATCACGATCAACCGTCCCGAGGTTCGCAACGCCTTCCGCCCGCAGACCGTGATGGAACTCAAAGAAGCTTTGGAGATCGCGCGCGAGAACCCCAAGATCGGCGTCGTCATTTTGACCGGCGAAGGTCCGGACGCGTTCTGCTCGGGCGGCGATCAAAAAGTGCGCGGTCACGCCGGGTACGTCGGCGATGACGGCGTTCCGCGCTTGAATATCTTGGATGTGCAAAAACAAATTCGCTTTTTGCCCAAACCGGTGATCGCGATGGTGGCGGGCTTCGCCATCGGCGGCGGCCACGTGCTCCACGTGGTTTGCGATCTGACGATCGCGGCGGACAACGCGCGCTTTGGTCAAACGGGTCCGAAGGTCGGGTCGTTCGACGGGGGGCTCGGCTCTTCGTATTTGGCGCGCATCATCGGTCAGAAAAAGGCCCGCGAGATTTGGTACCTTTGCCGTCAATACGACGCGAAAGAGGCGATGGAGATGGGTCTCGTGAATAAAGTCGTGCCGCTGGCCGACTTGGAGCGCGAGACCGTTCAATGGGCGCGCGAGATCCTGCAACATTCGCCCATCGCCATTCGTTGCCTGAAAGCCGCTTTGAACGCGGATTGCGACGGTCAGATGGGGCTGCTCGATTTGGCGGGCAACGCGACGATGCTGTACTACATGTCGGAAGAGGCCAAGGAAGGCAAACAAGCCTTCGTGGAACGCCGTCCTCCCGATTTCGATAAATTCCCGCGCTTGCCCTGATGTCTGGGAAGCTTCGCGCCTTATTTTTAACGGCGCGGCCGAAGACGCTTTCGGCCGCGGTCGTTCCTGTTTTGGTGGCGACGGCTTTGGTGCATGCCGAAGGTCTGCCGGTGAAGTGGTGGATTTCGGTTTGCGCGGTGCTCAGCGCGATCTTCATTCAAATCGGCACGAATTTTTTGAACGACGCCATCGACTTCTGGAAGGGCGCGGACAAAGAGACCCGCTTGGGCGAAGCGCGGGCCGCGCAATCGGGTTGGTTTTCCGCGCGCGCGGTCCTGCTGATGGGATTTGGTTCTTTGCTCGGGGCTTTGCTTTTAGGCGTGCCCCTGGTGGTTGAAGGCGGTTGGCCGATATTCTGGATCGGCGTGGTGTCCCTGGCGATGGCGTACGCGTACACGGGCGGGCCGTGGCCGCTCGCGTACAAAGGTCTGGGCGATCTGTTCGTGATTCTGTTCTTCGGCGTGATCGCGGTGGGCGGCGTCTATTATTTGCAAACCCGAACCTTCGCGGCGAGCGCGGTGGTCGCGGGTTTGCAAATCGGTTGTCTGGCGACCGTGCTCATCGCCATCAACAATCTTCGCGATCTCGAACAGGACGCCAAAGTCGGCAAACGCACGCTGGCCGTGCGTTTGGGGCCGAAGCTCGGCCGCCTTGAAGTCGTGGCTTTGCTGGCCTTCACGTTCGCACTGAATGTTTTCTGGTTCCGTCGGGGCGAGATCTGGGCCGCGACTTTGCCGTTTCTTTCCTTACCCGTGGGATTGTTCGTCCTGACCCGGCTGTTCCAATGGCAAGCCAGCGCCCGTTACAATGAACTCTTGGCGCGGGCCGCTTTGCTGCATATGCTATTCGGAGCCATGCTCAGTCTGGGACTTGTTTTTCAATGAAGATTTGGTGCCATCGTTACGCGTTGAAATCGCGCGACGGCAAGCGACCGGCGCGCGTCGGGGCTTTGCTGAAAATCGAGTGGGTGATGAACCAGGTCGGCTACAGCGACCTGCATCCCTGGCCCGAGTTCGGCGAGCCCGAGCTGGACGCGCATCTGGAGTCGGTGGCGAAGCTTCAATTCACGCCCTTGGCCGATATTTCCGTCGAGTTCAATTATCTGGATCGCGATTTTCGTTTGCGCAATCGCAACGCGTTCGCGGGATTGATTTTGCCGCGCGCGCATCGGCTGTCGTTCGATTGGCGGGATTTGGATCTTCCGGCGCTGTCGGCTTTGCAACGTCAAGGTTTCACGCATCTGAAGGTGAAAATGGGCCGCGATTTGAAAGCGGAGTCGGAATTTCTGGTCAACATGGCTTATGCGACGACCCTGATGTGGCGAATCGACATGAACGGTCGTTTGTCCGCCGACGAATTCACCGCGTGGTGGCAGGCTCTCGATCCCGCGGTCCGCAAGCGCGTCGATTTCGTCGAAGATCCGATCGGTGAAGGCCGCTTGAAGATCGGCGGTCCGTGGGCCCGCGATTGGACGGACGTTTCGCCCGCGCTCATTCGCGTGCTCAAGCCCGTGCGTGAAAAGCTGACCGAGCTGTCGTCGTTTAATCGCGTGATCTTCACGCACGGTTTGGATCATAGCTTCGGCCAGGCGTGCGCGCTGTGGACCGCTTCGCGCTATTACGCCGATCATCCCAAGCGTTTAGAGGTTTGCGGTCTAGCCTCGCCCGGAATTTACGAGGCGGACGAGTTCTCGCGTGTCTGGGATTGCCCGGGCCCGCGTTTGAAACCTCCGCCGGGGTTGGGGTTCGGATTCGACGACGTGCTGGGGTCTGTGAAATGGGAACAAATTCTTTAACCTGGTCGGCCATTCGCCGCGGTCCTGCGTGGCGCCTGTCGCCGTATTTGAACGTTTGGCAGAAGAAAATCGTTTCTTCCCTGCGCGCGCGTTTGCGTGAGCCGCTGGGGGGGTTGTGGTTATTGTCTTCCGGCACCGAGAGCGTGGATCAGGTGAAGGCCATCGCGTTGACGTTTAAGGCGTTTGAGGCATCGGCCGAGAGCGCGAACCGGCATTTGGAGTCCACCGCGCGCGATCGTTGGTTGCTGGCGTTGCCGCTGTTTCACGTCGGCGGATTGGGGATTCTGGCGCGCGCGGGTTTGAGCGGCGCGAAGGTTTTCGGGTTCGGGAAATGGAATGCGGCTGAGTTCGCGGGCGAAGTGAGCGAGAAGAAAATCACGCTCACCTCGCTCGTGCCGGCGCAGGTTCACGATTTGGCCGCCGCGAATCTGCGGTGTCCGGCATCTTTGCGGGCGATCGTGGTGGGCGGGGGGGCGTTGGAGCCCGATTTGTATGCGCGCGCCCGCGCTCTTGGCTGGCCCTTGCTGCCGAGTTACGGATTGACGGAATGCGCCTCGCAAGTGGCGACGGCGAGTCTTCGGTCGCTGGAAAAGAACGGATACCCTTCGCTCCAACTGCTGCCGCACGTGGAAGTGAAAACCATCGACGCGCGTTTGGCGATTCGCGCGGACTCTTTGGCGACGTGGATCGCGCGCGAGAATCGCGCGGGTCAATTCACGCTCGAGGATCCGTTGCGGGGCGGTTGGTTTTGGACGGATGATCTCGCGGAGATTCGCGGGAAGAATCTGACTCCGCGCGGTCGACGCGACGACACCGTGAAGGTGCGCGGGGAATTGGTGTCGCTGCCGCAGATCGAAAGCGAGGCGCGCCGGTTTTTCGCCAGACTCGGCGGCGAGCTCGCGATCGTCGCGCGCCCGCATCCGCGCGACGGCGCTCGACTGGTTCTTTATACCGATTCGAAGTCTTCGTTGAATCAGTGGGCGCAAGAACTCGCGCGCTTCAACGGCGCGCGCTCCGCGCCCGAAAGAATCGCGCAATTCGGTTGGCTCAGATCCATTCCGAAGTCCGCGCTCGGGAAAATCAAAAAAGGTGAGTTGCCATAACTTTCGTAACGCGAAGCTTCGTCGCCGAAGCCCTGCGTCAGGCCCGATGTTCTTGCAGCTTCGCGCGAATCTCCGCCGGAATCGCGAGCTTCTTCATCGCCGGTCGACTGACGAAAACATGGGCTGTTTTCAACAGAGCCACCACCGCGCCCCCGGAAGTGAACTCGTACGCGAACGTCACCGAACTCTCGCCGATCTCGTGCACGGTCAGCCTCACTTCAAACTCGTCGCCCGGGCGCAAAGGTTTACGGTAATCGGCTTCGACGTGACGTAAGGGCACGCCGTACTCCCGGTGTTTGTACCAATCGACCCATGGGATGCCGATCTTCGGCAGCCAGGCTTCGTGCGCCCGATGCGCCAAGCGGAAATAATTGCCAAAGAAAACGATGCCCTCGCCATCGGCCTCGTCGAAAGCCACCGTGAATTTCAAGACAGGATTCGCGCTCATGGGTGTTGAGCAGATCACCGTTGACTTAAAGAGTCAATTCTAGGTACCTCAAGCCATCCCATGCGCGATCTAAAGATCTTCAATCACGACGATTTTCCCAAATATTTGCCGAAGCTCAATTCGCTTTATGACGATCTGTTTTCGAGCGGCAAAGGCTTTCGTTCCAAGCTTATCCAGCGCATCGGCAAGCACCTGTCGCTGAGCGAACGCCAGGAACTGCTCCTGGCCCAGACGATCGAGTTCATTCACAATGCTTCGTTGCTTCACGACGATCTGATCGATCGCTCGCATCTTCGCCGCAGCAAAACGGCGGCGTGGCTGAAGTACAGCCCCGAGTACGCGGTTTTGGCCGGCGATTACCTGCTCGCGCGCGTGATGGTGAATCTGTCGCGTTACGGGAATTTACGCTTGATTCAGTACACCGCCGAAATGATTTCCGATCTGCTCGAGGGGGAGTGGATTCAAGACTCGCTGGTCCGCGATTGGAACGTGCAGCTCAACCAACTCGATCAGGTGCACGATTTGAAGACCGCGTCGCTCTTCAAGTGGTGTCTGCGCGCGCCGTTTATCGCCAAAGACAATCAAAACGAAGAGCTTCACCAAACGCTGGCCGAGATGGGCGCCTTGCTCGGACTGCTCTTTCAACGCGGCGATGATTTGCTCGACTTCGACATCCGCAATGACGAAGGCAAGGCGCTGCTCGGTGATCTGAAGTCCGGCTACTTGAACTCCTTCGCGGCCTTCCTGGCCCGTGATTTCAGCGAGAACAAGAAACAAACTTTGCGTCAGTGCCAAGAGCTCGGGCAGGTCAAAGAACTGGTCGGCATCGATCGCTTCAATCAAGCCGTGCACGAGTTCGACGAGATGAACAAACAAGTCATCGAACTTTACGAGCACAAGGCCGATTCGCTGCGCCCGCATCTGAAACCCGAAGAGCGCGGCCTGATCAACGATCTGATGGGCTTACCCAGTCTGCTTTATTTCCGCCGGGCCAAATGAAA
>DAISHW010000211.1:0-5179 GCA_036822295.1 Bdellovibrionales bacterium
CCGAAGGCATCGATGCTCGCCAAAATCTCGACGCGTTCGAACCGCACCCACAAATCCAAAAAATGTTTCGGCAAGACCGTCAAGTTCGTGTGGTAGCGCAGTTGGATATGTCCGCAATGGCCGGAGCGCACCGCGCGTTCCAAGAATTCCGTATGCGCGTGAAGCAGCATCGGCTCGCCGCCGCCGATGATGATCTCGGTCAGGTTCGGCAGTTTTTCCTCAAGATCCGTCCAGAACTCCGGTCGGTCTTGCCATTCGAAGTCCGCTTGATTGATGCGCGTTTTGTAACCCATGTCCCCGCGGAGCAGCGGATCTTCCGCGACCGCGTGAATTTTTTTAGCCAGACCGGTCCACTTGCTCGAGTCCTGCGGACGGCACATCGCGCATTGCAGATTGCACGTGTTGCCCAGGCGCAAATCCAAGGCGCGCGGTTCGAGCGTCAGCGTGCCGTCCTCTTGCGTGTGATCAAGCAGCATGCGCATGCCCTCGGGCCCCAGACGGTTTTCCCAGATCGCCAGTTCGGTCACGCGGTGCGAGCGGTAACCGTTCTTCTCTTCGACCCAACAGCGCTGACAGGCCGTCGGCGCTTGGTCGGCCAGCATCTGTTTGCGCGTGTTTTTCCAGTGCTCCGAGTTCCACGCCTCTTTCAAAGAGCCGCGGTTCAAATTTTTGTCGGACTCGTTCTCGGCCACGCAGCAAAGCAAAATCGAGCCGTCGGAATAAGTCGCTTGGTGCACCCAGGGCAAAGGGCAGAAGGTTTTCGAGATCACGAAAGATCCGCCGCCAACTCCGGGACCGCCGCCGCCATGTCGCGGCCGCGCTGGCGATCCAGGTAGCCGTTGTACTTCATGAAAATCCCGAATTTTTGCTCGGCGCCTTCCAAGCGCGGACCGCGCAAAGCGCGAATGCCGGAGTCCACCGAGTTTTTGACGTAGGGATTGGCGTGATAAAGCTTTGAGCGGCCCGTAAAGGCTTCGAGTTTCTTCGCGGCTTTGGCGCGCACGTGATCAGGCAGGTTGCGGATGTCCATGTACTCCGGATGGTTGGCGTAAAGGAAATCGACGTTCAGGGAGCGGTGCGCGTCCTCGTTCAGGCGCTCGATGTAATCCAAGAGTTCGGGCAGCGCATAGGCGTTCAAGATCTGGACGACCGGCGTGAAGCCGACTTGAATGCGCGGGCTCAAGCTGACCAAGCGCCGGACGTTGGCGTCGATGGTTTCCCACTTCGTGCCCTCGCGAATGTATTCGTTCACGGAACCGAACGCGTCCAGGCTGCAGTTCACCAGCGTGAACTCGAAATGCGGAAGCAAATCGAAGAACTCGTCGGTCAGGCGGGTGCAATTCGTGTTGAGCATCAGGAAGATATGTTCGGCGTGGCCCTCGTCGATGCAGCGTCTTAGAAACTGCAGATTGCGTTTGATCAGCGTCGGCTCGCCGCCCGTCAGGTACACCTTGCGCAGATCGGGAAGGTGCGTTTCGACCGAGGTCCAAAACTCCTCGCTCTCGTACCAGGGCTCGATCGGCGCGAGCTTCCAAGTGTGCACCTCGTGGTAAAACTTCTTGAACTCGGCGTCCCCCGCGAGCATTTGCTCGGTTTCGGCATAAATCTTCGTGCTGTTGAAGGGGTTACAGGTGCGGCACTTCAACGTGCACAGATTGCCCAAACGCAAATCCAGGTACAAAGCGCGCGAAGAGACGGTCCCGTCGTTGCGGCGGCTGTCCTCTACCCGGCGCCAGATCTCCGGGGCGATCTTGCCGAACCATTCCTCGTTGAGCATTTCGCGCGAAGATTTTTTGCCGATCGATTCTTGGAAATAGCACGTCTCGCAGCCGCGCACTTTCTGGCCGTTCAACATGCGCTTGCGAATTTCGCGAGTTTCGGGGCTGTTCCAAACTTCGGGAAAAGGATTCTGACTGGCCCAATACAAAATATGTCCGGTCGCATCTTTGATCGGTCCGCCATGCGCAGCCGCGCAACAAAAGCTGAACGCGCCGGTCGGCAGAACCGTCTGCTGAATCCAAGGGTTGACGCAAAAAGTGGCGGGCAGATCGGATTGACGCATGATATTGAACTCGCATTTAACATGCGCCGAATTCGGGCACAAGGTCGGAAAGTCTTTGTTTACGATGCGTATCGAGCCGCTCCGTAAAGCGGCGAAACTCCGCTTGGCGCGCCGAAGTCGCCAACTGCGATTTCGCATAAGCGGCCAGGCCGCGCAGCTTGTCCACGTAAGTCGGATCGCATCGCGTAAGGAACTCGGCGTTCTTGGCCATCCAACGCTCCAAGCGCGCGATGGATTCGTTCTTCAGATCCTCGGGCATCTGACCGATGTTCAAGTGCTCGGGTCGATCCAGAATGTTGAGGTAGGGAAGCGACGTGAACCCCTGTTTCCCACGCACGAAATCCAGTATCTCGGGCAGCCGCAAAAAATTATAGGCCTGCACGGTCACGTGAAAGGTCAAACGCATTTTTTTGGGGTGGCGAAGCCCGAGTTCATTCAAACTCTCGATGTTGCGCGCGACGATCGACCAGCGCGAGGGATGGCGAATATAATCATTCAACGCGCCCACGCCGTCGAGCGAGCAGTTCAAACGCAGTTTCTTGAACGGCATCCACAGATCCAAAAGCTCTTTCGGCAAAAGGGTCAGGTTCGTGTTGTACTTCAACGTCATCGCGCCCGCGCGGCCGTTGGCTATGCAAAGTTCCAGGAAACGGCGGTGCTCGTCGATCAAAAGCGGTTCGCCGCCCGTGAAGTAAACCTGCTCGCAGTCTTTCAACGCGACGGCCAGAAGATCCCAGGCGCGCGGATCGTGAAACCAATCGATCGAACTCAAGCGCTTGGTTTCGCTTGCCGAGAGCGGCTCATTGACCTGTTCCCAGTCCTCGAGCCACTTGCGGCTCGCGTAAGGATTGCACATGCGGCATTTCAGATTGCAGAGGTTGCCGAGCCGCAAATCCGCGTAGCGAATATTGAGCGGCGCGCGCCCCTCGGCATCCGTGGCGGCGATGGCGGCCGGGATTTCCCTGGCGAAATGATCGTTCCATCCCTGTCTTGAACTCGCCACGCCCGCGGCTTCTTCGCGCCGGCAGCGCCCGCAGGCGGCCGGCCATTCCCCGCCAAGCATCTGGCGGCGCGTTTCGCGGAAGTTTTCGGCGTTCCAAATTTCTTCGAGCGGACGATCGGTGTTGAGGGTGAACGGCGCGCCGTTCCTGTCACGGATCAACCCTTGGCCCGGCTGCACGTTGCAACACAGTCGCACCTGGCCCGAGGCGTTGGTCGCCAGGTGCAGCCACGGCAATGCGCAAAATGTTTTGCTCACCGAGTCCATTGCGGACTCCATTTCTCGACGAGCGCGTCGAATTTGCAGGGACAAGTTTGCCTTGAGCAAACGACGGGCTTGCGCGGAAGATCGTAGCTTCCGAAAATATTGCCGAGGGCGACGCCCTCCCTTTGCGTGCAGCGGTAGATGTCGCCTTGCAGATCCACGTAGAGTCGCCGCTGGCCGGCCGAACAGGTCCAGCCGCGGAAGTGATTCATCCGGCGATGGACCACTTTCATGAACGACAGCGGAGTCGCGTCGAAATGCAGCCGTTCCGGCATCGGCCAAGCGATGCCGAGCGCCCGGCGGCGATTGTGATTGGTCTCGGTGATCCATTTCACTTGTTCGGGCGCGTACTCGAAGTAGCGTTCATCGCCCAGATTGAGCCTTACGAGCTTCGGCGCGACGCTGATGTCGAGACCGCGCAGCCGTTCGAACATTTTTTGCGCCCTGTTGAACGAATCGGGAAGCGTCATCAGCGTTGCGTGCACCGAGGCCTTGCCTTGCAGCTCCGCCGCGACCGCGACGAAATGATCGTCGTCAATCTCTTCGGCGTGCCAGGACAGGCTGATGAATTGCGGCCGTTCGCGGAACGCGCGCCAATACGAAAGCGGACGCGAGGCATTGGTGCCGAATTCGAAAAACACGTCGGGCGCGGCCAAGCGATCCAGGAATTCCTCGAACTTCGGCCAATAAGTCGGTTCGCCCCCCAAGATTTCAACGAAGATATGGGAGTTTGACTCGCGCAAGCGACGGATCAACTCCAGATAAGGCGCGATGTCGCCCGGCCATTTGTTCGAGCCCGAATTGTGAAGGGCGTTGCAATAGGAGCATTTGAAGTTGCAGACGTTGTGCACGAACAACGTCAGAATGCAGCACTCCGTGTTTTCGCTAGTGACGTGCGTGAAGTTCGCCATACAGCTCCGGAAAATGCTCTTCCCAGCGTAAGCCGCGGGCGGCGCTCAGATCGTCGAGGTAGCGGATGAAGGTCGGGCCTTGCGCGGGCCATAGATCGGCCGCGAACATATGATCCAGGAAAAACGGAATCTCTTTATGGCGCGAAGAGTGAAACTCGAGCTTGCGCGCGATCCGCTCTTTGATCTTTAAGGGAAGATTCTGCGGAGACATATGGGCCGGAAAATCCACGAAGTTGCAAAACTTCAATTCCAGATTCGGAAAGCGACCCGCCAAGTGATCCAATGTCTGGTCCAAGTAGTACAGGCTCACGTTGCTGCTGGTCCATTGAATCGCCGGGTTGAAGTGGGCGGTGGCCTCGGCGTCCAGCCAACTGAGCTTTTCATCGAGCTCGCGCGCGACGATGGGAAAGCGAAAGAACTCGAGCGCTTTGCCCGCGGCGTCCAGGCTCACGTTCAAGGTGACTTGCTTGAATTTCTTCAAGGTCGCGATCATCGCGGGCGTCAGCAAAGTCCCGTTGGTCACGTAATGCAGCATGATTCTTTGCGCATGACCGGAGTCTGCCACGCGTTCGATCAGCCGTTTGTGCTGGCGACTGGCGAACGGTTCACCGCCCAGGAAATTGAATTTATCGATCTCGGCGATGCGTTCGCAGATATTCTCCCAGAGCTCGCCGTCGCGATCGACCCAGGAGTTGTCGTGGCGAATGATCTCGGTGTTGGGATATTTACCGAGCAGCGCCGCGTCTTCATTCCATTTGCTGCTGTTGCCCGTGCCGCAATGAATGCATTTGAGATTGCAGATGGTGCCGAGCCGAATGTCGATCTGCTTCGGGAAATGCCCGACGGATCCGTCCGCCGCGGTTTTAGCGATCAAATCCCGGTAGAGTTCAAAGACCGGCCGTTCAGAAGCCTTCTTGCTCTTGCCCGGTTGGCCTTCCTCCA
>DAISHW010000212.1:0-5165 GCA_036822295.1 Bdellovibrionales bacterium
GTTTGGTAAGTCACGGGCTGCGAGCTTTCGATCACGACCGTGCCGCCGCTGGGGTTGTTGAGAAAGCGAATGTCGCGAATGCGCGCTTTGCTCGGAGTTTCGAGCGCCGGCGCGGGAACGGGTTCCTCGAAGGTGTCTTCGCTCGCCACGGGCGGCTCGGGCGCGACCGGGCTTTGCTCGAGATCTTGATCGGCGAGGTCGTCTTCGAGATCGTTTGAGGGCGGGGCTTCTTCGGCGGCTTCGTTGCTCGCTTGCGCTTCGGGCGCGTTGCGATCGCTTTCGAATTCGGCGTCCAAATCGTCTTCGGTGGCTTCTTCGCCGCCCGTGTCCGCGACGTCTTCGCCGCCGACGTCATCGACCGAACCGGCGCCCGCGCCACCGTCATCGAGTTCGGCGTCTTCGATCGCTCCCGCGAGCTCGGAGTCGTCGGCGCTCTGCGTGGAAGACGAGCACGCGACCAATCCGAACACCGTGGCGTGCAGAAACACTAGGGAAAGTAAGAGCCGTATCATCCGTGACACCTCTATCTATGTTCTATATTTAAGCAGACTTAGCGCTCGATGCGAAGAACTCTTGTGCGATAAATGATGTCGCCGCGCTTGCGAATCGCTTCGACGACGACGACTTCTCCCTCGCGGATCGCGGCGATATATCCATTTTTGTTGCCAATACTTTCGTCGCGTCCGAGCGTGAGAACCTCTTGATCGGGATCCATGAACATCGCCTTGGGCGATTTCACGTCCCACATCACCCCGACTAGACGAAGGTCTTCGAGCGGAAAGCGTTGCGCGGGAGAAAGCGGGCGGGACGGCCCGTCCTCGCCGCCCACGGCGGGCACGAACTCGGCGTACGGCAAGAACGGATCGCGGCGATTGACGATGTCGTAAATGAACGGCTCGGGAAAGCCTTCAAGTTGCGCGACGCCCGGATCCAAAGACGGAGTCGGGTTCTCCGGCGCGACGGGCTGCTCTGCGGCGGCCGCGGGGGGAGTCCCCTCTTGCGCGCGGCTCGCGTCCAGCCACTTCAGCGAAATCAGAAATGCGGCTCCGACGCTCAAGATCGCCACACCGGCGTAGGCCACCAGTTGTATCGCCTGATCGCGCTTCATTGGCCCGTCCCCTGCGCGCCCGCTTTGGACTGCTGCCCGCGATAGCGGTACGCCAGAATATCCGCGACGAGCGCCACGGTCGGAGCTTCGTCACCTTTGCCTTCGGCTTCGTGGCGGAGCTCGAGTTTACGAACCACGAGGATCTGGTTCACCTTGGTGAGGTTCGACAGGAACACCATGTGCTGCAGGAAACTACCCGACATGTTGATCGCGACCATCAGCTCTTCGAACTCGCCCGCGACATTGGAAATTTCGGTGGTGCGCGGTTCGATCGACGCGAGGGACGTACCGGCGACTTTGGCCTCGTTCGACACGAGCCGCATCAGATCGGCCATGTTGAATTGTTCAGGAATCAAGCTCAGGAGTTTGGTGATCGTGTTGCCGACCTCGGCCGCGGTCTTTTTGTAAACGGCCGCGCTATCGAGTCTTTTCTGATCGGCTTGAATCTGCGCCTGCAACTCGGTGATGCGCTGATTGCTCTGCGCGATGATCGCCGTTTGGCTGGAGCCGTTGTCATACATCAGAAAATAATAAAAAGCGCCGACCACCGCGCCGATCAGAACCGCGCGGCCAGTAGTCATGCGGGCGAGCATATCGGTGATGTTCATGGCGCACTCTCGACTTCGGCGGTGAAGGTGAAATTCCGCAAACTCGCCTGGCGCGGACCCGCATTGGTTTCCTGGTTCTTGATAATAATCACGTCCGAAAGATAGGCGCTGTTTTCGAGGCGGCGCACGAACTCGGTCAAATCCTCGGTCGAGACGGCATTGCCTTGAAACTGGTAACGACCGCCCGAAGGGCGGGTTTTATCGTTGCCGTAGATCACTTCCCTTAGCCAAACCTTCTCCGGAATCGAGGTCTGCATGAAATCGAGCGTTTTGACCTCGCGCAAACGCAATTTTGAAAGCAGGTTCAAGGCCTTCAACTTGTCTTCGAGCTCCTGCGCCTGTTTGACGATGTCTTTGATGCCTTCGATTTCCGCCGCTTTGGCTTGGGCTTCGGTCTCAAGCGCGCTCACCTGCGCTTGCAAACGGTTGCGCTCTTGATTGAGGGTACTGATGTTCTGGCTCTCATAAAGCATCAGCCCCGCGACGAACAAGGCCATTAAACCGAGTTTGATCAAACTGTCTTTGGTGTTGGCCGCTCCCGCGCTTGCGGGGTCGGCCATGGGAGCCTGACTCGTGGCCTGTGTCCCTTCCTGGACGCGATTGCGCATGAGGTTGACGCGAATCATGCGTCCCCCTGCGCGCGCATTCCCAGGCCCAGCGCGATGCCGGCGAAATCACGAATTTCAGACACGTAGTCCGCGCGCAGATTCTTGGAGTTGATCTTGACCGCGCGGAACGGATCGAAGACCTGAAAGCCGATTTTTGAGTGACTCGCCAGATGATTCAAAAGACCGAGCGTGCGCGATCCCCCGCCCGTCACCAGGCATTGCTGAACGGGAAGGCCCGGCGTCGTGTTTTGGAAGAAGTCGAGACTGCTCTGCACCTCTTCGGCGATCGTGTCATGCGCGGATTGAATGATGCGCGGGACCTCTTCGGGAGCCGCTTGTCCGGTACAGGCCGAGATCTTCATGGCTTCGGCCTCTTCCAGACTCACGCCCATCGCTTTGTGAATTTCGGAGGTGTAGGTCAATCCGCCCGCGGGGATATCGCGACAGAAAATCACTTCGTCGCTTTCGATGACGACGAAATTCGTGATCGCGGCGCCGATGTTCATGAGCGCGACGGTCTGGCCTTTCTGCGAACCCCAGTTGTTCAAATAGCAGTTGGCGAGCGCGAAGCCCGAGACGTCGACGACCGAACACTGCAGATTGGCGCTCTGCACGATGTCCTGGTAAAGGAAAGCGATCTCTTGGCGAGCGGCCACGAGCAGAATGTCCATCGAGTCCGGACTGCCCTTGAATGATCTCAAGATTTTGAAATCGATGTTCACGTCGTTGATGTCGAACGGAATGTATTGCTCGGCCTCCCAACGAATCTGACCGCCGACGAGCTTTTCATCCATCTGCGGAATCGTGATGCGTTTGGTGATGACGGACGTACCCCACAGGCCCACCGAAACCGCTTTGCGTTTGGTCTTGAGTTCCAGGTAGAGGGTGCGCAGCGTCTCGGAGATGGCGCCGGGATCGGAAATTTCCCCGCCGTTGATCGCGCGCGAAGGCGTGGGCGCGATCACGAAGTTGACCAAGGTCGAACCTTTACGCGAATAATCGACCTCGGCCATTTTGATGTTGGCCGTGCCAATGTCGAGTCCAATCAGCTTTTTCGATTGAAAAAACATCCGCGTCCCAATGCCTCGGTGAGTTAAAACCTTAGTCCCACTTAAAAATTAGATCGGACCGCTAAATCCTTGTCAATTGACCGGGGCCAGGTCCGGTAGAAACAGACCTACGTACCAGAGGCCGATCCGGTCCCCGCCGAAAATATAAATCAGCGCGGCCAGGGCAAGATAGGGGCCGAACGGGATCACTGACTTAAGGCCAGCCCGGGAGCGCAGGGCTAGACCTAGACCGACGACGCTGCCGATGATGCTGCTGGCGAGAATCACGAACGGAACCGCCTTCCAGCCGAGCACCGCGCCGATCCACGCGAGCAGTTTGATGTCACCGCCGCCCATGCCCTCTTCTTTTCTGAGAACTAAATAAATATAGGCGATAAGCCAAAGGAATCCGCCGCCGACCAGCACTCCGGTCAGGGCGTCCATGAAGTCGCGCTCGGGATTCAGCGCCGCGCCGCCCAAGCCGATCACGATGCCTGACAAGGTGAACACGTCGGGCAAAATCATATGATCGAAGTCGATGAACGAAACGACGATCAGGCTCCAGGCGAAAATGATGTATTCGACGGTGACCCATTGATAGCCGTAGGCCAGGAAGATGCCCGAGAAGGCCAAGCCGCTCAACACTTCGACCAGCGGGTAGCGCCATGATATTCGCTTTTGGCAACCGCGACAGCGGCCGCGCAGGATCAACCACGAAAGCACGGGGATGTTGTCGTACCAGGCGATCGGCTTCTCGCATTCGGGACAACGACTGCGCGGAGCGACCACGGACCGTTTCGCGGGAAGACGCAAGATCACGACGTTGGCGAAACTGCCGAAGATCAGACCGAATAGAAAGAGGACCGCGGCCTCAACCAACGTCTTTCCTTTGAAACAGCAAAGTCGCGACGCAAATACAGAAAGCGAACCATGCGAGCGCGTAGCCCATGGCCGTGAAGCGCGACGCGAGCTCCAGCGGCTGATTATAGAGCATCAAGGCTTTCCAGTTCACGCGCTCGAAATCGGGAACGGCATGGCGCACGACCCACGCGACGGGTTTGAGGGTTCCGCTCTCGTCGCGGTCGGCGAACCAAGTCAGGCTGCCTTGCCAATGCCCGATCAAAAAAACGCCCATCGAGAAACAAACCACCAGCAACGGCCGCGTGATCATCGAAAACACCAGAGTGACGCCGAGAAGCACGAGAGCTTCGCAGACCAGCCCGAGCAACACGATCAGAAGCCGTTCGTCGACGTCCACGCCTAAACCCTTGAAAACCACGCCCAGGACCGCCGCGAGGCCCGAGATCATCATGACGATCACCATCGCCAGCCCCAAACATTTGCCCAAGATGAATTGCAAGCGGCTGATCGGCCGCACCAGAATCGTCAAAATGGTTTTCTTTTCAATCTCTTTGTAAACGAGATTGCTGCCGATGAAGATCGCCAAGATGACGGCGCAGAGATGAATGGCGCTCAGACCGAAGTTCGCCGAGATGCGGGCCTGCTCGGCGAAGCTGAGCTGTCCTAGAGCCAGACTCAGACCGATGAGCAGAATCGCGAACAACACGAGCGCGTAAAGGATCCGGTCGCGCACGACTTCTTTGAAGGTGTTCAAGGCCAAGATCCAAATGGGTCTCAAGGCGACCTGCCTTTGAGCGCCATGCGCACGAACACGTCCTCGAGAGTGGCGCGCTTGGGCCGCACCTCGACGATTTCGGCGTTTCGGCCCAAGAGCTCGCGCAGCGCGCTTTGGGCGTTCGCGGCCGCGACGGTGAGCGCGCGGCGCTCGCCC
>DAISHW010000213.1:0-2109 GCA_036822295.1 Bdellovibrionales bacterium
AAGCTTGCTGATCCAGACCGTATTCAAATCAGGATTGAAAGAATTCGAGATGATTTTCTTTCCGGTGAGTTTTTCGGCCACCGGGTCCAATTGAATCAGATGGGTCGGGTTCGCCAAGAAAATGGTGTCGCCATAGCGGCCTACCATTTTCAAGCTTTGCCTGTTAAGCGCATCGGCCCAGGGGGCGGGACTCACCACTCCCGAACCCACTTGGTATTTGTAGAGTTTCCGGTAGTGATCCGCCAGAGTAAAATGCGCTCCGGTGCTGGCTTGCCAAGAGAATGCGGGTTGCCACAGGTCTGAAGAGTCGTAGTCCGTAATCGCGCTGAGCGATACGTTTTCCAAGTCGGTCATTCTACCGTCGACCGGATTAAATGCCCTCACGACCGTGTTCGGCTGGCCGACCGGGGATGAAACCATCAGGAATTGATTTCTCGCCTCATCCGCGAAAAAGAGATTTTGTTGGGTGGGGTTAAATAATTGTCTCGGATTGGCCTCTGTGAATCTCGGCTGATCTGAATTGTAGCTGTAGATCGGGTTCTGGTCTTGGCGGTACAAAATAAATTTTCCGGTCATCGACATAGGGTTCATGGCGCCCGCCCAAGATATTCCACCTGTCGCGCGCCCCGCGGTCAAAATGTTGAGACCATGGCTCGTAAGGGCAAAAAACGCGCGGGAGTCGGAAGACACGAGAAATTCCCCTCCGAAAACGTCATTGTCTTGAAACGCCTGAGAATCCATTTCCACGAAATCCACTTGATCGGCCTTGACGGGATGAACCGTGACCTCTGGAGCCGCGACCGGCGCTGGAGTGGCGCGGGCAAAGGCTTCGGGATCTTTTTCCATTTCCTGGATCCAAACCTTGATCTTCTCGTTGAGCGCGTCGGGATCGGGATTCAGCGCCTTCAGAACATCGTACGAAACTTCCAGGATCGACTCTTGCGCGATCAGCTCCGGACTCAACTCCGCCCGCATCGCCGTGTCCAGGATTTTGCGGGCGGCGTAGGCGCGCAGGAAATGCGCCTTAACTTCGTTCTCCAGCTCCGCCTTTTGCGGCGCTTTCATCGCGCGTCGATTGCGCAGTTTTACCAGCGAGTCTTGCAGGGGCGAAAGCGTTTCGAGCGCCCGGTTGAACTCACCGACCGCGTCCTCTAGCAGCTTCTGCACGATCGAACGCTCCATTTGTACCGTGTTGAGTTGGTCGCGCTCGGTGTCCTTGGTGGTGCGGGTCTGCAAGAACATCACGTCCTTTTCACTCGGACCGTTCAACGCGAAGAACGAAGTCAGACTTTGCAGATCTTCGACCGAGGCGACGAGGTCCCGCCTTCCGCCTTTTTCCACCCAATCGCGCACGATGGCGGCGCGCAGGATCGTGGCTGAGCGCCCCAGGGTTCGCGGCGACATGTACTTGGTCGACTTCCATGGCGGCGTGCTGGGTGGTTCGCCGCGCGCCAGTTTTTCCAAGTAGCTGGTGAGCGAGTTGGATTCATTGGCCTCGAGCATCTGTTTCAGTTGATAGTCCACATACGACAGCAGGTGCGCCACGTGCAGCGGGATCTCGACGTGCTTCAACAGCGCGTTCAATTTTTCGAGATCCTGAACGGTCAATCGGGGCGGGGGCGCCGGGGGTTGACCGCCATTTTGGATGATCTTGACGTTGTTGCGCTCCATGGTCAGTTCCGCGCCCACGTAAAAAACGTAGGCATAGCGATCGATGAGCGCGCGGGCCGAGTCGTCGTAAATGTTGAAGCGCGCATAAACTTCCGGTATAGACTTATTCGAGGCGCCGACGATCATCCAGGATTTTCCGATCTCGCCTTTGTAGCGGCCTTCGGCCAGCGCGGTCAGGATGTTGCGGAAGGCGTTCGGTCGCATATCGAATTGTTCGTCCAGAAGCGAAAAATAGTGGCCGAGGATCCCCTCGTCCAGAAATCGGACTTGACGGCCGCTTTGCATGAGTTTCTGAAAGTCCAACGAGCCGTGGGTATCGGAAAGCGTGGTTTCAAAAGTCATCTGGTCGGTGAAGTAAGATGGCTTGCCGGTCTGTTCATCGATGATGTTGCCGAGCACGGTGAGCCACGGGAAGGACGAGTAGGACTGGAAGACCAT
>DAISHW010000213.1:2119-5151 GCA_036822295.1 Bdellovibrionales bacterium
GATGTTGCCGAGCACGTAGTTGACGTACATGGTTTTGCCGTTGCCCGGAGCCCCCACGAATAGCACCGGTTGCCGTCCGATCAGCGCATTTTGAAAACCCTGCGAGACGTAGTCCCGCTCGACGATGTTTTCGTCCACCACCTTGAAATACGCCTTCATGTTCTGCCCAGCCGTCATGGCGTCCTTCAATTCCTGTTGAGTGGGGCCGCCGCTCAGGCGAGTCTCGCAGGAAGCGATCATCTGCTTGATCTCTTGGTCGAGGATCTCATCGGCATGGGCGTAAAGCGCAAGGCTTAGCAATAGGGCGATCATGGGCATTCCTCCGGAGGGATGGGAGCGTGATATTCCCGGGGAACGCGGCTGTCCATGGGGCTTGAAAAAAGACGGGTGCTTCTGAATCGATTTCCGGGGTGGGAAACGCCACCGAACAGCGGAACGGTCGTTGAAGTCCCGTAGCCAGTGGATTTGATCTGTGCTATGTTTTTAGACGTTCTTGGGTTTAGATCACATGGGGGCGACATGGCTTCGACGTGGGTCGTGAAACCTTAGGAGCATGCCGAGGCGCACGAGGTCCTCGTAAAAACGTGCAAATTGTATTCGGCAATACCGATTACGCAATTGCTGCCTAATTATTTAGAGTAGCTTCATCGACCACGGCTATCGCCGATGTACTGTGGAAGGTGTAACTTCAGTCGGATCGATCTCGGGTTGTTTTCTCCAGGGCCCGGGATTCAAAAACTCTGGGGGACGGGTCTTGAAGAGGGTGTCGTTGCTCGCTTTTAGACCTAAGTTAAATCAACGACTAAGCATGTAGCGCCTATGCGCGGATCACTTACGGACGCGGGTTCGATTCCCGCCGCCTCCACCAACTTCAGAGTTTGAGAACCCGGGTCGTCCCCCGGAGTTCTCGCAACTCGATTTTGGGAATTTGATACTGGTTTGGATGAGTTAGTCTTCGCCGTCTCGATGAAGCGGCAAGTCCAAGATTGCAAAATGGGGACGAAAACGTTGAACCCGAAGGGCTGAGACAAAGCAGACTTCGGGCTTTTTTATGGGGTGGGGACGATGAACTTAAATCATATCCATATTGGAACAAAGGACCTAAAAAAATCTGTGGATTTTTATTCGAGTATCTTTGGCTTCAAAAAGAAATTCGATCACGATCCAGGTATTTTTCTTGATAACGATGCAGGGTTTCTGATTGCGATTGATCCCGTTGACGAGATTCCTCAGTTCCCAAGCTGGTTTCATATAGGATTTTGCTTAAAATCTGAAGCTGAAGTTCAAAAGATTTATCAAAAAGTAAAAGAGAATAACGTCAAGATTGCCAGAGATATGATGGCTGAGAGAGATCAGTTCGCATCGTTTTTTATTCTTGATCCTGACGGCTATAAAATTGAAGTAAGTTGGCACAACGAATGAAAACCAAACTGGCTGAAGCGATTGAGCTTCGCAAAAACAATAAACCAGAAGAAGCCATACAAATTCTTACGGCTCTACTCGAATCAAATCCAAATGATCCTGACATCAACTATCAAATGGCTTGGACTTGCGACTTCATGGGTAAAGAATCTGAAGCTGTCCCCTACTACGAAAAGGCGATTACAAACGGTCTGACAGAGGATCGCTCTGGGGCGATGCTTGGTCTTGGAAGCACATACCGTTGTCTCGGCGAGTATGAAAAATCTCTGAAAGTATTTGATCAAGCTGTTCAAGAGTTCCCTGAAGATCGCGCATTAAAAGTGTTTCGTGCATTGACCCTTTACAATCTTGGTAAAGCCGAAGAGTCGGTTAGCCAACTTCTGATTCAACTCATCGATACGACAAGCGATGCTTCGATCAAGTCGTACGATCGTGCTCTCAGATTTTATTCTGACAAGCTCAATGAGACCTGGAAGTGATATGGCACTGACCGTTGTTCACGACCCATCGCCAACGGAATTTTTGGAACATGCCGGTCCATTGCTTTATCGTGATGAGCCCACTAACAGCCTCATGCTTGGTCTTTGCGGTAACATTTTGAGAGCTAAAGAATCACCCAAGGTTCCTCCAGTTTTTATAAGAGTTTTGAAGGATGGTTGTACAGTGACAGCGGCAGTCCAAACACCACCGATGAATTTAGTCATTACTTTTGCAAAGACAGATGAGCTTGAGTTGCTAGCGAAACATTTAAGAGAAGTTCATGCTGAGTTCCCGGGAGTTGTTGGTCCTGCGGTAGAGTCAGAAGCATTTTCGACTATCTGGTCCAAACTTTCTGGGAAGACTAAAATGCTTGGAATGGGTCAGAGGATTTATAAGATTGAGAAAGTCATCATTCCAAAAACTATCGGCCGATTGCGCCTAGCTCAAATAGAAGAGGCCGACCTCATTGCTCAGTGGCTTGTTGAGTTCGGAGATGAATCGCTGCCGCCACCTGAGCGAAAATCATTTGAGGAACGACGACCCCATGCCATTCGAGCAATCGAGAATCAACTTGCCTATGTTTGGTTGGTTGATGAAATGCCTGTATCGATGGCCCATGTTGGCCGCCCAACTCAAAATGGAATCTCGGTAAGCGCAGTTTATACGCCCAAGAACTTGAGAAAGAGGGGTTTTGCATCTGCCGTTGTGGCTCATTTGAGTCAGAAGATGCTCGATTCCGGTAAAAAGTTTTGTGTACTTTACACAGACCTATCAAACCCAACATCAAACAAAATTTATCAGAACGTCGGATACCAAGAGGTTGCGGACTCAAAGCACTTTTTGTTCGAGGACCGAAATGTATAACCCTCAACGATTCAAATCAGACGACACAAACGAAGCCTTTGATCTAATGGATCAAAATCCTTTTGCGACGGTCATAACTGTCGTAGAAGGTAAACCCTTTGTCTCCCACTTGCCGCTCACTCCAAAGATGGTCGGTAATAAAATTGAACTCATTGGCCATCTTGCACGAGCGAATCCACACTGGAAGTCATTTGCAAACTCTCAAACGACCGTGATTTTTCATGGCCCACATACCTACATCACGCCCAAATGGTATGCCGAGAACG
>DAISHW010000214.1:0-1388 GCA_036822295.1 Bdellovibrionales bacterium
ATATCGTCCGCAACGGTCGCATCGAAGAGCAAGTCAAAGGCGCGAGCTTGATCGGCACGGGCATCGAAACGCTCGGCCGCATCGTGAAAGTCGGCCAGGACCTGAGACTTGCCGCCGGCACGTGCGGCTCGGTCAGCGGCCATATCCCCGTAACGGTGGGACAACCGCCGCTCTTGGTGTCCAAGCTCACGGTCGGGGGCAAGGCATGAGCCAAGCGACCGTCGACCGCGCCATCGACCAGATTTTGGAAATGGCGTCTCAACGCCGGCTCGACTTGGAAGTGTTGGCCACCGCGCCCCGCTCGACCGGACTTTCATTCCAGAAGCGCAAGATGGACAAATTCAACTTCAGCGAGACCCGCCAACTCGGCGTGCGCGTGCTCGACGGAAAACACGAAGGCGTCGCCTATACGGAAAGCCTGGATCCCGAAAGTCTTGAAGGCGTGATCGAAGAGGCTTTGAGCAACGCGCGCGTGATCCGGCGCGAATGGGTGGCCGAGCTCAAAGAAAAGGCGCCGCTCCCGGAAATGAAAGAGCTCTACAATCCGGCGCTCGACCGCGTCGACCCGGCGGCCAAGATCAAGACCGCGGCCGCGCTCGAAGCCCGGGCGCTCGACTTCGACCCGCGCATTCAAAGCGTGGCCTACTCCGGTTACGGCGACGGCCGCGCGGAAAGCTGGATCGCCAATACCCGCGGTTTGCGGGGCTCTTACGCCACGAACGTCTGCTACGGCTACGCGCGCTGCCTGGCGAACGACGGCCCGGACGGCAAAGTCATGTCCGGCGACCACGATATGGCCCGCGATTTCTCGGAACTCAATACGAAAAGAATCGCCGAGACCGCCGCCCGCAAAACTTTGGAGCGGCTCGGCGCGACCCGGCCGCGCACGGGCGTGTATTCGGTCGTGTTCGAGAATCGGGTCGCCGAAAAACTGATCGGCGCGATCGCGAATTACTTCAGCGCCAAGGCGGTCGACGAGAAGACTTCGCCGTTAAGCGATAAGATGGGCCAAGCGGTGTTCGCCCCGAATCTGACGATCGTGGACGACCCGTTTTACGCGGGCGGCGCGGGCGCCCGTCCGTTCGATGACGAAGGCTACCCGTCGATGAAAACGCCGCTCGTCCAACAGGGCCGTTTGGTGGCGTTTTTAAGCAACTCCGCGCTGGCGCGCAAGATGAAACTCGCGCACACCGCCAGCGGCGCGCGTTCGCCTTCGAGCGATTTGGACGTCTCGAGTTCGAATCTGATCGTCACGCCGGGCCGATCCACCTTGGCGGAGCTGCTCGCGGCCGATTCCAAAACGATCCTGATCACCGAACTCATGGGCATGGCGGGATTCCGCGCGACTTCGGGCGACTTCTCGATCCCCGTCGAAGGCTTTCTGTATG
>DAISHW010000214.1:1398-5083 GCA_036822295.1 Bdellovibrionales bacterium
CGCAGGATGGCATGGCCGGGGAGGCGAGCGAAGGAGGGCGGCAAACGCGTCGCCCCGTTGAAAGACTTTTTGATCTCGGGCAATATCCTTCAGTTGTTCCAAGGCATCGAAGGCTTGGGTAACGACGTGCTCGCCCCGTTGGGCACGGCGGTTTCGCCGTCGCTCTTGGTGCGCGGGATGAACGTCGCCGGCCGGGCCTGACGAAGGAGTTGTGATGTTCGCGCGTATCGCCTTACTCGGTGTTTTCACCATGCTGTTCACCGCTTGCGCTTCACGCTCGGTGCTGCCCGATCAAAAAGAAGTGAAGGTGTCGCGCGAAGCCGCGCCTTCGAAGTGCCGCGAGATCGGCGCCGTCAACGGCCGCGCGTCCTCTACCAAAGGCACGCAAGAACAGGCGCTCGCCGACCTGAGACAAGAGGCCGCCAACAAAGGCGCGAATTACGTCGTGGTGAAGGAGTATTCGGCCTACGGCACGAGCGTGACCGGCGTGGCCTTCGAGTGCCCTTAGTAGGTGTTCTCGCCTTTGATTCCCCGGCCCGTCACGTTTAAGCGAAAGCCCGAGGAGCTGCGCAGCTCCGGATAGTCGCCGCTGTAGTCGGGAGAAAACGATTCCCCCGGTGAGCTTTCCTGGCGCAGGTAAGCCAAGACGTCATCGATCGTTTTTCCGGCCGTCAGCATTTCGACCGCGGTGAGCGGATATTTCGAATGGCCAAGGATTTCCGTGACCGAACCCGTTCCGAAATCCCTGAGCGAACCGATGATGTACGGGAAATCCTTGACCGAGGCAGGGTCCAAGTCCGGCACTTTCAGGCGGCGGCCGCGACGCTCCAGCGATTTTCGGAAAACCATCGACCAGGACATCAGGGTTTTTTCCGACGAGCACGAAGCGTTCATCAGGAACAGCGACCCCGGCATTGCCGCCGCCCGATCGTCCATCAGTTTCGCGAGTTCGGACTGGTTCATGATCAGATCGCGTTTCGTTTCGGAATCGACCGGAAACAGAATCGTCAGCCGGAGCTTGCGCGTCCCCCCGTCTTGTCCGGCGACGTCTTTGCTCAAACGCGCGACCAGCGATTGCTCGGTGCCGACGTGAAAGCGGTTCACGTCCATCGCGTGCATCACCGGGACATAGGCGTGACTGCGCGCGAATTCGGACGTGAAAGTCTTGAAGGTGCTGACAGGCGCGACCGGCGCTTCGTCCACCGTCCAGCCCATCATCGTCGCGAAGCGCACGCCGGCGTCGATCGCCGAGCGCGGGATCTCATTCACGAGCGAGATGCTGATCAAAACCCGCACTTCCGGGAGCGTCGTAAAATCGAGCGCCGCCGGCTCGGGCAGCGCCGCGGCGTCGAGTCGCTGGAGTTCAATACGGTACGGAGTCGCGTTGCAACTGGCCGTGTACACGCGCGAACCTTTTAAGGCGTGCTTCAAATCGACCAGCGGATACCAAGCTTCGACCAGTTCGTTGGCCAGGGGACTGCGGTACCATTTGTCGCCCTTGGCAGGGCCCGCGATCCGTGTGCGACGCGGAAAAACCCCGTTCGCGCAGAACAACAAGAGCGTGTTGTCCGCGCGGGCCACGGTCATGGCGGGATAAGATTGAATATGTTCGCCGCTCTTGAAGACCATGCGCAAGAAGAGCGCCAGACCTTTTTGACTGAGTTTGCTGATTTGGATTTTGTTGAGCGGCTGACCGGTCATGGGATCCTGACCGCGGAATTTTCCCATCGTGTAGCCCGTGATCGCCGAGGCCAGAAGATCGAACGGCTCGATCTTGTCCGCCTCTTCCAGCCCGTCGCTATTGCGACGAAAAACCTCTTTCACCGCCGCCGGCTCGCGATCGAACAACGCGAGCGTCTCCTCACGATTCGAGTTTATATTCGCGGTCAGCACCCGGACTTTGTGGCGCAGCTCCAGATCGTCGTAGACGTGGAATCCCAATTCGCCGTCGTAGCGCACGCCCGTCGGACGCGCGGGGAATCCGCGCAGGGCTTCAAGTGTCTCGGCGCGGGTGGTGAATATCGCGGCGTGATCGCAGAGCCACGTGAATCCGAGCGGCCCTTGGCGCGCGATCTCGTTTTTCGCACGAATCGTGTCGAAGCAATAGTTCAGCAGGCGGCGACGTTCCGAAGGCCGAAACTCCTTTTCCATACGGGCGCGCAACGTCGCGATCGGATGGAGCTTACCGGTTTGCTCGTTCATCAACCGGTCCGCGAAGAACTCTTGCGCGACTCCGTAGTCGGGGCTGGTCTGCGGATGGTCCTTAGGAACCGGAACGACTTCTTTGCGCGGAACATAGGTCAGGTATTGAAAATCCATGATGGGAAAGCGCCGCGCCCGGAAATAGTCGCGGTGCAGGCTTTCATCATCGAGCAGCCAGCGGATGTAATGGACGACGCGATCGAGTTCGGATTCATTCGCCGGCACGCGGCGAATCTTGGCCGCGCGCGCGTCGGTCTCGACCTCGTCGACATCGCGCGAAGGCGCGACGCAGGCGAGCGGCGCCAGCACGAGAAGCAACAGGTATATTCGAATGACGCGCATCCTTTTCAGGATAAAGCGCGCGGGATCAGCCCAACAAGTCCGCCAGGAGCAACCCGGTCTTTTTCAAGACCGGCACGGGAATCTCGTGCGCGCCGGGAAAGGCGACCAACTCGCCGACCGCGCCGCCGCTTTTGAGCAACTCATGCAAACGTTGTCCTTGGGCGAACTGCAAAACGGAATCGCCGGTGCCGTGACTCTGAATGTAGCGTTTGCCCTTTAGTCCAGAGATTTTCTTCCGCCATCCCGGTTCATCCAGCATGACGCCGGACCACAAAAGCAAACCCGCGATGTCCTCGGGCTGATCCAAAGCCACGTCCATCGCGACCATCGCGCCCTGGCTGAAGCCGCCGAGCACGAGCTTCTTCGACTCCAACAAGAAGATCAGTTCGGAAACCGCGGCGTTCGATTCTTTCAAACCGGGCGGTCGCACTTGCGTGTAATCAACGCCCGTTTCCAATTCGCGCACCGAAATCGGGAACCATCCCCGCCCCGTCCATCCAGGACCGATCGGCACCTCGTTCGGAGCGTCGGGAAAATAAAAGTTCCACTTCCCGGCCGGGTCCAGGAAATCGGCGAGCGGAAACAGATCGGCCGCGTCAGCGCCGAAGCCGTGCAGGATGACCACGTTACGGCCCTGTTCTTCACCGGGACGAACCATGCAATTCAGGGAACCCAATTTTTTGCGCATGGCGAAGGTCTACCATGATTTTCGGCTTCCCGCCCACCCCGTTTCGGGGAAAAATATTTACATGAACGTGACCATGCCCCCTGTCACCAATCCCGGCCGCATGCACCGCGTGCGCGAATACTACGACAAACACGAACAACGGATCGCGATCGGCTTTTTCATCGGCGGATTCCTGTTCGACATCGTCACGCTCGACCGGATCGACTCGTGGTTCACGATCGGCCAGCAGGTCGTCTATCTGCTCGTGCTCCAGGCGGCGCTCCTGCAGATGTTCTTCGAGGAAACCAAACCGCCGCCGGTCCTTGAGAAAATGTTCGTGATGAAGCGCTGGTACTACGACTACCGTACCGCCATCGTGCACTTCGTTTTCGGGAACCTGCTGAACCTGTACACGATCTTCTTCTTCAAAAGTTCGTCGCTGCTCGTGTCGTTCGGATTCATGGTGTTCATGGT
>DAISHW010000215.1:0-4980 GCA_036822295.1 Bdellovibrionales bacterium
GCGGCGAATCAGTTTGATCGCCCCCGCCATTCCGCTCTGCGCGCCGAACGTGCCGACCAGCACGAACGGAGTTTTCACAGGTCGACCGATGAACTCGCGCGCCGCTTCGAGCTTGCACAGGAAATCAAGCTTAACGTCCGCGGTGCCCAGGCCGAAAATCTCGTCACCGTAAATGCTGGCGTTGTAGGGATTGCTCTGCGTTTTGGTCCAATGCCCGAAATGACCGGGATCGACCGTGTCCAAATGCGTCTGCAGCATGAACTCCTCGGAGGGCGTTTCCGCCACCGGACGGGCGATCACGTTGCATTGTTCGATGCCGTCCAGGGATTCGCGCTGGTACTCCACGAACAGTCCCGCCCCGCGACACAGCTCCCCGACGAACTCCGCCGCGGCCAGGTTGCCGTGGCCAGGCGAACTGTCGAGTCCGATCAGACGTCGACAGTTGTCTAAAAAACTCAAACGTGCTCCTGAATCGATTTCTCGATAATTCGTTTCGCCACTTGGATGTCGTCCGAAGTCACGATCGCCGGGATCAAGAAACGAATGCGATAGGGATCGCTGCCGCAACCGAAGCAGATCAACCCGTTCTTGAACAACGTCTTTAACAGCGCGATCTGTTTGTCCTTAGTGCCGTCCAGCGGAGTGACCGCCACCATCAACCCCAGGCCGCCCGCTTCGCGCAACTGGCCCTTGCAAGTGGTTTCGTTCAGCTCGTTCAGCATGGCGATGAACTCTTTGTGGATCTTCATCACTTTGCCTTGCGGACCCATGTAGCCGTCGTGATCGAGCATGTTCAAAATCTCGAGCCCCGCGCGCAGCGCCGGAGTCGAACCCGAGAACGTGCCGCCCAGCAACCCCGGATCAGGCTTGAATTCTTCGGTGAAGAACGTCGCGCCGTTCTGCGCGGTCTTGGCGATGGTGCAAATATCTATGTACTCCCCGATCCCGTGCGTTTCAAAAGCGAAGAAATTCCCCGTTCGCGTGAACGTTTGAATCTCATCGGCCCAAACCGGAATGCCTTTCGAGCGGCAGAACTCCATCAGCGGCAAATAAAATTCTTTGCTGGCCGCCCGGTATCCGCCCTCGCCCAGCATGGGCTCGAAGACGAAGCAGCAAATATTGTTTTCGTGCTTCGCGACGTGCTCTTTCATCACGCTCAACGTTTTATCAGCCGGGCCTTTCGGGTCGTGGAACGGCAATCGCAAGATCTCACCGTACTCCGGGATATTCACCTTGAACGCGGGATTGTCGGTGATTTCGGTCATCATGGTCGAGCGACCCGCAAACGCGTTCTTGAACGTCATGATCATGCGGGCGCCCTTTTTCTTTTGGCGCGCCATCTTGAGCGCGTTCTCGTTGGCCATGGTTCCGCACGTCGCCAGCCAAACGTAATTCAAGCGGCTGTTGCGCTTCGCGATCTCGAGCAGCTTGTCGCTGAAGTGCAGATACTCGCCGTTCGGCTGCAAGTTGCCCTGATGAACGACGTCGCTCAGCGCCCCCTCGAGCGTCGCGCGCACGATGCGCGGGTGGGAGTGGCCGAAAATATGAATGCCGATCCCGTTGATCAGATCGAGCTTCACGCTGCCGTCTTCAAGCTCGACATACGGGCCGCGACCCACGCCCGAGCCCAAATAGTTGTAGAACAGCGGCCGGCTGCGAACCGCGCCGAGTTTCTGAATTTCGTTCCGCGCGCGTTCCTCGAGCCCCGCGGCCGGGCCTTTCACCCCGTCGATGCGATTCGACTGGGTCACCACTTGTTCCACCAAGTTGTCGAGTAACGAATGCACTTTCGCGGAGTCGCGTAAATCCTGTCCGAGCGTCGATGTCATAAGGTTTCCTTTCCGGTTTTTCAGTTTACTCCTGAACCCCAAGTTCGTAAACTTCTTGGGCATGCTCAGAATATTCACGGCCGCCGTCTGCGCGACGCTTCTTCAATCCGCGATAGCTGACGATTTCACTCGGGAAAACCTATTCCAAAAAGGCCTGGCTGCCTATCAGAACAAACAATATCCCGAGGCGCGCGACGCCTTCCAAAAACTTCTGGATGAAGGTGTGGTCAGCGCCAAGCTTTTCCACAATCTGGCGCTCACGGAGTACCAGATGGATCAAAAGCCGCTCGCGCTGGCTCTTTGGCGCAAAGCATTATCGCTCGATCCAAGCCTGCGTCAGGCCCGGGCGGGGCGCGAGTTCGCCGAAGGCGGCCTGCAAGTGCGTGGTTGGGAACGCGATCAGCTGAACCAACTCGTTTACCGCAATCTGGAGTCCATTTCGTTTTTTGAATTGCTTTGGCTGGTCGCCTTTCTGCTCGGTTGCGCGGGTTGGTTATGGATTCGCTTTTTCGCGGACCGGCGTACCGCTTTGACCGAGGAACGCCCCCTCCCGCCTTTTCCGAGCGCCGCGGTGATTCTGACTTTGTTGCTGGTGATTTGCGCGGCCCTGAGTGCCGGCAAAGCGCGGCAAGAGTGGCGCGTGCGGGCCACGGTGATCGCAAAAGGCGTGAACGCGCGGGCTCTGCCGGCCGAGGACGGCGTGGGTTTGTTTGAACTGCGCGGCGGCGCCGAGGTCTTGGTGCGGCGTCAAGCCGAGGGCTGGAAACAAGTGCAGAATTCCGAGGGTGCGAGCGGTTGGGTGAAAGATTCCGACGTTCTGGTGACCTCGTCCAATTGACTTTAATCGCGGCGCCTCAGTACACTCGGGGCGACGTCATGAAATGCTTGAAAACCTTGATATTCAGCGCCTTTGTACTTGCTTTCGCGAACGCGTGTTCGTCCACTTCCGAGTTCGACACCAACACGCCCGAAGGCATCTATAAACTCGGCGAAAAGTACGAAAAAGATGAGCGTTTCGAGGAGTCGATCGTTCAATTCACCGCGGTGAAGAACAAATTCCCGTACTCCAAACTGGCCACCGAGGCCGAACTGCGCATCGCCGAAATTCATTTCAAGCGTGAAGAGTACGTCGAAGCGCAAAACGCCTATCAAACATTCAAAGAGATGCATCCTTCGCATGCCCGCATCGATTACGTGACGTTCCGTCTCGGCATGAGCTTCTTCAACCAGTTGCCCTCGACGATCGATCGCGATTTGTCGGTGGCGGATCGCGCGATCTTGTACTTCGACGAAGTGATCCAGAGTTTTCCCAAGTCGGCGCACGTGAAAGAGGCGCAAGAGCATAAACGCAAAGCGTTGGTGATGCTGGCCGAAAAAGAATACTACATCGCCAACTTCTATTTCATTCGCGATCATTACGACAGCGCGCTCACCCGCTTCGAAGAGGTTTTGTCGCGCTACCCGGGCTTGGGCGTCGACGCCAAGGCGCTCTACGGCGCGGCGGTCAGCGCTTACAACGCCAAAGAGCCCAACAAAGCCAAAAGCTATTACGATCGTCTGATGAATCAGTTCAAGAACAGCGAAGAGGCCGAGAAAGCGAGGCGCGAGATTGGAAGCCGCATCTAATTCCAACGACGAAATGCTGTCCGCGGCTCGGGAGTATTTCCAAGAGAACCGCTACTCCACGGCCGAACCGATTTTGAACCAGCTCATCTTGAAAAACGCCAAATCGCCCGAAGTCTTCCACATGTTGGGCACGATTTATTACGATCAAGGCAAATTCAATAAGGCGATCCGCGCCTTCCGCCGGGCGCTCGAACTCGAGCCGACCTTCACCGATGCGAGCGTCGGTTTAAGCATCATCTTGAATGACTTGGGCAAGTATGAAGAGGGCCGTAAAGTCTTCGACGAAGCCAAAGAGCTGCTCGCGCGCCAAAACTCGCAAGAAGATCCGTACATCAACGAGAAATTCAGCATCAAACACGACGAGCTGGGCGAGATGTACTTTCAGCATGGCCGCTACCGTGAAGCGCTCGAACAGTATTACAAGTCTTTGAACCTGAGCAGCCGCAAGCCCGAACTCACGATGAAGATCGTTGAGACTTACTTGCGTTTGGAGTCGCCTGAAAAGGCGTTGAAAGAGCTGCGCGCGTTGATCAAAGAGTATCCCGGGTTCTTGAGTGCCCGCGTGCGCTTGGGTAAAATTCTTTACGATGGCGGCGACGTGACGGGCGCGATCGAGCAGTGGGAAAACGCGACCCAGCGCGATCCCGCGCACGGTGAAGCCCAACGCCTGCTCCGCCAAGCCCAGGCCCTGACCGACAGTTCGATCGATCTATAAAGGAGTTTCTATGCAGATGCGCGAAGGCATGATTCCCACGATCAGCAAAGACGAGATCAGCGAAATGGTCTCGGAGCTCGCGCGCGAGATCGAACGCGATTACGAAGGCAAAGAGATCGTTTTGATCTGCCCGCTCAAAGGTTCGGTGCTGTTCATGGCCGACCTGAGCCGCAAACTGAACCTCCAACAAATCATCGACTTCGTTTCCGTCACTTCCCCCAAGGGAGAGAGCTGCCGCATCTTGAAAGACATCACGGTCGACATTCAGAACAAGCACGTTTTGATTCTGGAAGAGATCATCGACGCCGGCCGCACGCTGAGTTTTTTGAAGGCCCGCTTGATGGCTTCGAACCCCGCCTCGCTGAAAGTGGTGGCGCTGCTCGATAAGCCGGCTTTGCGCGAACTGCCGATTCGTCCCGATTACGTGGGCCGCACGATCGAAGATCGCTTCGTCATCGGCTACGGCATGGACTCCGAAGAGATCGGCCGCAACTACGCCGACATTTATAATTTCACGCAATAAACTTAGAAGTAACTGATGATTTCCAGAGTGGTGCGGCCCGCATCGACCGAGTTGCGCCCGATCCACGGCTGCGTGTAGCCGACCGACGCGACCCACTTGTTGTCGACGCCGCTACGCGAGCCAAAGCCCGCGATGTTGTAAACCATGCCCAAACGGGTTTGATGGATCTCTTGTTCCGTATTGTCGGCAAGCAAGCGCTCATCGGCCAACGCCACCGCATCGCCCGAATAGCGATCCTGGCTCTTCGCCAAGAATGCATACTCGAATTCCAAACCGAAACGGCGACC
>DAISHW010000216.1:0-4979 GCA_036822295.1 Bdellovibrionales bacterium
CCGAGCTTACCGGCCTTGTTGAGCACTTCGGCTTTCGAGGAATCCACGCCCATGCCCCCCGAAGCGCCACCCCACTGCGAACTTCCGGAAAGCTCTTTCATAAACTCACAATTCTGCACGCTGCCACCGTCGGTGACTTTGACTTGCAGACCTTCTTTGTTCAGCGACGTCGCGCAACCGGCCATAAGGACCGAAGACGCGAGCAAGAACACGAACGAAATTTTCTGGGCGGGGAACTTACGCATGATACCTCTCCTGTGAGTGCGTTGGTGAGTATCGCTTTGAGCAAGTGCCGTACCAGGCGATTCGGTACCTTTCTGGCTCCATGTAAAAACTGGCCGGTTCTTCCGTCTCAATATGGGAAGGATCCGTTTCACTCAGAGGCAGTGCTCCAAAAGCAATGCAGGAATTCCGGGAAACAGACGACAATATAGATGTGAGCTCACGTCCGTTGCTCCGTCGCCACGACGGATTTTCCCTGCCTTACGTCATCGCCGGCCTGGCCGCGACCGGCTTGCTTTCCGTGGCGTTTTCGGCGGGGCTGGTCACTCCAACGAAATTCCAAGGCCCCGCGGTTTTGCGCACCGGCGCGACCGCCGTTCACCAAAATGTCACCGCCGCGATCGCCAGCCCCCTCGGCTGGAAATACACGCGCGACGGCAACGATCTGAAAACGCGCTGCCTGGCGAACGTTCGGCCCGAGGCCTGTAAATCCACGCCGAACGAATCGGCCTCGAAACGCTTGACGATTTCACTTTACGACGCTTCCAATCGCGAGATCGTGAGCGCGGACCCGAGCGCCGGTTTTACCGCCACCGGCGAGCCGTGCACCGGCTACCAGCCGGCGCCAAACGGCAACGACCGCTGCCCTATCCGCGTGCGGGCCGAATGGCGGGCGAACTGCACGACGTCGAACTGCACGGCGACCAACTTCAACCCCGCCGAATTCGTGACGGTGAGTTTCGAGTACTCCCCTTCGCCGGACAACAAAGCGCAACGGATCAATGTCGGCGCGCTCGGCATGGTCGAACAAAACCGCATGGCGGCGCTGACGAGCAAAGCCAGCAGCGTGTACTGCGGCAGCCGCGGCCGGATTTACATCGGTCGAGACAATGCCTTCAACGGCATCGACGCCGACAACGACGGCTGCGTTGCGTACGACGCCTTCCGCGGACCCCAGGGCGATAAAGGCCCCGTGGGGCGCACGGGCAGCCAAGGCGAGCCCGGACTCAGGGGCCCCCGGGGCGATCGCGGCCCAGATGCGGAGTGCCCATGATCGCGCAAATGCTGGCCATGATCGCCTTGGTGGCCGCGTTCGGATCGAGCATCGCTTCATTCACCTCGGCGCAGGCGCGGTCGCAACGCGATTTGAACACGCGCGCCAACGCGATTTTAATGCGTCAAGCTTTCGTGAACATCTTGAGCAACCCGATCGCGTGGGACAAAACGCGCGTGAGGAATCAGGCATTGATGAATTGCGTGGCCCTGCAAAAACAACTCGGCATGCCGTGCAACTCCGATCCGCGCATCGGCCGGCCCCAGACGGAACGCCAACGCATCGTCCTGGTGAACTCAGCCGGCGAATCCGTCATCAAGGACGGCGCGAACGACGGCTTCACGATCGACGGCCTTCCCTGCGACACGTTCCGGCCCGCGCCGAACGGCGATCCGAACTGCCCGATTCAGTTCCGTGCCATGTGGCGGGCGTCTTGCACGGCCGGAACGTGCACGTCGTCCATGAACGCCGCCGAATTCATCTCGCTCGAGTTTTCGCATTCGCCGGGCGACGGCGCGATCATGAACCCCGCCAACTACCGTTTGAACGAAACGAACCGCATGGAGTTCGCCAGCAGCGGTTCGCCGGCGCTCAACTGCGCCGAGCGCAACATGATCTATATAGGTGAAGGACAGATCTACAACGGACAGCGCGCCGACGACCAAGGCTGCGTCGGCACGCACGCCTTCTGGGGTCCGCGAGGCGAAACCGGGGACAAAGGCGCGAAAGGCTCTAAAGGCCCCAAAGGAACCCGCGGTCCGGAAGGCCCCCCGGGGAGATGCATATGAGAATATTGCGCGGCTCAAGCGGCTTCACTTTGATGGAAGCCTTGGTGGGAATGGGCCTGCTCGGCGCGATCATCGCGGCGATCTCAACGATTTCAAGCCACCATTACGAAAGCCACCGGCGCAACGTCTTGAACGCGAACCTGCAAACCTTGCGCGAACGCGCGATCACCGCGGTGATGAATCAGGACGCGTGGGACTACACGAAACAGCACAACGCGTTCATGGCGTGCGCGGCGAAAGTGCCCTCGGAATGCAATCCCACCGCGGCGCCGCGCGATTTCAATCTTTATGAATTCGCGCCGCCGGCGGGCGGCGTGCCCACGCCGTTCGTCAACGCGAACGGCGCCATGGGGTTCACCCAAGACGGCCGCGCCTGCCGCGGGTTCAACGCCGAGAACGGGAACGCGAGCTGTCCGATCCGCATGCGCGTGGCGTGGGAGATCGCCTGTCGCCCCGGCCCGAAGGGCTGTCAATACCCCGAGGAATTCGTCAGCGTGCACTTCGACTACGCGCCGGGCGGCAAACATCAAGCGGGTCTGAATTTACGCCGCTTCAACGTCGAGTCCTTCAGCCGCCGCAATCTGGCTTTGAACAACTCGCCGGTCCACGCCTGCGCGACTCGCGGCAAGGTGTTCATCGGCCATGACCGCATGACTCGAAACGGAACAGGCGCGACTTTCGACGCCGATGAGTTCGGCTGCGTGGCGCTGACGGCGTTCAAAGGCGTCCGGGGGTTGCAAGGACCGATCGGCGATCAGGGGGACCGCGGCGACAGGGGGGACAAAGGACCGCGAGGACCGCCCCCCAGCGGCGGCGGCGACCCTCCCGCGCCCCCGTGCGTGGCGAATCCGCGCGCGCCCGGCTGCCCCGGATGCGCGAACCCGCTTTCGCTCGGTTGCGAGCCGCCGGATTGGTGCTCGGCCGCGGCGGGGAGCACCTCTGCGCCGGAAATCTGCGAACTATATAAACTTTATTTATGTCGTTACCCTGAACGCGACGGCGCCGTATTTTACAACTCGGCCCTGCAAAACGGCGTGACCTTACGGGATATCGAAGAGTACATGCAGCAAGTGACCGCCGGGACGAACATCATCGTCACGGGGCCGGATCGCCCGCAATGGAGCGCTTACGCCCAACAATACGGTTTACCCTACGATCCGGCGGGCAACGTGCTCTGTCAGAACACCGATCAGAACTGCATGGCTTCGAGCGCTCAAGCGCACTCCGCCTATACTCAGGCCGAACAAAGTTACTGTTCGGCGAATCCGGGCTTCTGTCATCCGTCGGGCACGCCTTTAGAGCGCTGCCCGCCGTGACCGGGGCGTTCTACTGGCAGTAGAGCTGCACGTGTTCGGAGTTCCCGCAGTCGTGATTGCCCCAGCCGTTGTACCGGCAATCATGCAGCGCCGCCTCTGTGCCGTTGCAATAAAGACCGTCCATTCCGAACGCGCGTGAGTTTGGCACATTGATCCCGACATTGAACGACCGCAAGCCCGCGTAACCCATTTGGCGGCACGCGACCAAGGCGTCGTTACGGTCGAAATCGTCATCGCAAACCGAAAGCCATGTGTTGCCCGCGTCGTTGGTCACTTGCAGAATACTCAAAACTCCATAGAGCGTTTCAAGACGCGCCTGGTTCTGGGCGCCGATCGTTCCGCCGCCGCCCGTACGCCCCTCGAACGTGCCGCTGAACCCGTTGTCGAGCCGGGTGAGCGTCATGCGATTTTGCACCGAGAAATCGAACGAGTAGAATTTGTCGCCCAAGCGAGCCGAGCAGATCATGCCGTTGCAATCTTCGCTCGCGGTCGCAAGCGGCGCGCAAGGGGCGCGGAATTCCGCTTCGAGACGCAAGATGCGGTCGCCGGCCAGCAAGTGATAGATTTGCATGTCGCAGTAGCGCACGCCGTTTTCGACACCGCCCTCGACCAGCTGCCAAAGCCCGCGGAAATCGCGGATATGGGTGCAGACCTCGCCGCGCTGAACTTCGCCGGGCGTGCGCTGCTCCATCAACCCGTCCATGCAGGTGACATCAAAATTGCCGTCGGCGCGGCGAATGACTTCACGCGTGTGCTCGAGCCCGGGCGGAGCGAAGGTACCCGCATTTAAGGCATGTAGACCGAATAGAAACAGGCCCGAGAGGCCCAAAACCGTAACGAACTTCCGTGTGCGTCGCATGGTTGACTCCTGGTTATATCTTAAGCATCAAGCGCTAGCCCGCGTAGATCAAGAAATATGACTGATGCAATTTGTTATCGGAGGGGTTTTGGGTTCGACACTGTTAGCATTCTGAAACTTTTCGAGGGGGGAATCGACATGATGAAACGACTCGTTGGAATCTGTGTAAGTCTATTTTGCGTGAATGTTTCGGCGCAATCCGCGCGCGAGAGCGCCGTTTCGCCCAGCACCCACAGCGTGTTCGGTAATCTGGGACTGAATCGCGGCGGCGTCACCATGGGCGTGGGCTACGAGCACATGCTCGACGCGGCGACCGGCATCGGCGGCCACTTGCGCTGGTTCGCGAAGGATGACGGCACCACCAATCCGTCCAACGGCTTATTGATCCTGGGCGGATTCGCGGGCCATCATTTTTACAAGAAGTCATGGGATCTGTCGTTCGGCCCCTCGTTCAACATCATCAACATCGAATCGGTCCGCGCCGGCACCGACGACGAAACGACGCTGGGTCTATCCATCAGTCTGCTTTGGGCGGTCAACTCCAACGTATCGATCGGCTTCGACAACGCCCGTTACTGGGTTTGGTTCAATGACGACTACGCGGGACAGATCGTGGACGATCTGTCGTTCCGCGTGCGCGCCGGTTTCTGAATCTAGTTTAAGAGGCTTTTTGCAAACGGCTCGTCCAGTCGGAGATGCGCGAGAGCACCGACTGGGGAGCGTGATCGAAGGCCCCTCCG
>DAISHW010000217.1:0-2510 GCA_036822295.1 Bdellovibrionales bacterium
ATTCACATCCACCGCGGCCACCAGGTACACGGATTGGTTCGAACCGCTGACTTCGCGGCGGTCGATCGTGGCCGTACGGAACGTCCCGTCGCCGTTGCCGAAGTAAACGTAAGCGCGCGGCAAGTTCATGCTGGTACAGCCGACGCCCACCAGAATGTCCATCTTGCCGTCGCGATTGAAGTCGCCGGTGTCGACCGCGCGCACGCCCAAGTTGGCCGTGCACCCCGGCTGCTCCACCGAGAATGAATATTGGCTGCCGAACGTGCCGTTGCCGACGCCGAGAAGCACGGTCACCGTGCCCAAGCCGCCGCCGTTCCAGTTGCCTGAAATCAAATCCACGTGCCGGTCGCCGTTCAGATCCGCGACCGCGAGTTGGTGGCCGTGCCACCACTGCGCCGAAATGTCGCCCGTCGGGAACGCTTCCGTCGACAGGTCGAAGGTGCGGTCCGCCTTGCCGAGCAAGATGTTGGCCGCGCCGCCCACTTTGAAGATGACATCGTTGAAACCGTCTTCGTTCAGGTCACCCACACGGGACGCGCCGTGCACGTTCACGCTCGAGACCGGGTTGGTGTTGAAGTTGAACAGGCCCGGGTTGTACGGTTTGGCGGGGTTGCCGCTGTTCGGGTACACCAGCGAGCGCGAAGGCCCGATCCAACTGCCCACCGTCGTGATCAGATCCGGGAGCGAGAGCGCGACCGAAGTCGCCAAGACGGAGCCGAAGCGCACCCCGATGGTTTGGTAGCCCACGGACGACCAGACCTCGCGGTTGACCAAGTCGCCCGCGCCGTTATTCATGAACAAGGCCACGGAGTTTTGGTGAAGGCCCGCGACCGCGAGCGCGATGTCCGGAAAGCCGTCGCCGTTGATGTCGGCCGCGTCGATGTATTCAGAGGCCGCGCCCAGATCGGCGATGGAATAAGACGTCGCGTTCAGTGTCACGTTGTTCGGGGCGATGCCCGCGGTGTTCAGCATGACCGAGATACCGGTATCGCCCGTGGCGACCACGTCCATGCGCCCGTCTTGGTTCATGTCGGCCTTCACGAGCCCGCGCGGGCCGGTCGCGCCGGTCGCCGCGGTGTACGGGGTGCCGTACGTGCCGTTGCCGACGCCGAGCGTGATCTGCACGGACGCCGTGTTGTACGAAGTGGCGATGATGTCCAGGCCGCCCGCGCCGTCAAAATTGTGCAACACCAGGTCGCGCGGCTGGGAGAGCGCCGTGATGGCGACGTTGTACATGTTCAGGGGCGCGTTCGCCATGTTACAGGCGGTCGGGGCCGGGAGGTTCACGTTCGCGGCGGCGCCGCAGTTGTAGAGCGCGCGCACGTTGCCGGCCCAGCTGGCGAAGACGATGTCCTCTGCGCCGTCGCCGTTCATGTCCCCGATGTCGAAGCCCCAGGTGTCCACGGCCACGTTGTACGAGCGGGTGACCGGAGCGTTCGTCCAACCGGCGGCGTTGCCCAGGTAAACCTCGATCCGGCTGTCCGCGGTCATGGTGACCACGTCCCAGATCCCGTCCGCGTTCATGTTCGCGATTTTCACGAATCGCGAGCGCGCTGCCCCGGCGTTGGCGTAGAAATATTTGGTGAAGTTGCCCTGGCCGTCGCCGAGCATGACGACGATGCCGCGCGCGTCGAGCGCGCCCCAAACGACGTCCAGGTTACCGTCGGCGTTCAAGTCCTTGACGTCGATGTCCGTCGGGTAAGACCACTGGGAGTTGTTCAGGCCGATCGGATTCATGATGGGCGCGCTGTAACCAATATTGGTCATGCCGGCGTTCACCAGGCGCATATTCTTCGTGACCGACGCCGCGATCCCCAGCGAATCGGTGACCGTGATGTTCACCGGATAATCGCCCGCCGCGCCCGCCGGCGTGCCTGAGATGAATCCCGACGTCGCGCTTATCGTCAGACCCGTCGGCAGGCCCGTCGCCGCGAAGGCTTTCGCACCCACGCCGCCCTCGACCGGCACGTAATCCGTGTACGCGACGCCCACGCGCGCCACCCGCAACATGCGGCGCGCGTCTTCGACCGCGGCCGGCCGGATCGCCACCGTCAATGCGTAAGCTTGCAGGTCCGTTTGGCCCAGCGAATCGGTCACGCGCACGGTGAAACTGTGCGGAGAATTGGCGACGTTCACGCCGAAACTGGGGGTTCCGCTGATCACGCCCGCCGTGCTCAATGAAAGACCCGCGGGCAGCGAGCCCGAATCGAGCGCCCAGGTGTACGCGGCGATACCGCCCGTCACGTTCAGGGTCACGTTGTACGCGGCGCCGGCGCCGGCGGCGGCCAGCGGTGCCGGCGAGATGACCGGCGGCGATGCGACGGCGAAGTTGTACGATTTCGAATCTTGCAGACCGTTTGAATCCGTCACCGTGATCAACACCGTGTTCGACGACGAAGAAGCCGACGATCCCGAGATGATGCCGGTCGAAGCCGAGATCGAAAAGCCCGCGGGCAAGCCCGTCGCGCCGAACGAGTACGTGCCCGATCCGCCCGTGACGGCGATCGAGT
>DAISHW010000217.1:2533-3847 GCA_036822295.1 Bdellovibrionales bacterium
CGGTCGTCGCCGGCGGCAGGCTCGGGGTCGTGATCGTGATTTCCGAGGTCACGGTGATTCCGAACGTCGACGTCGAAGTCGCGCCGGCGCTGTCGGTGACCTGAACGGTCATGCTGTAATTGCCGAGCGACGTGGGGGTGCCGGTGATGGCGCCCTGCTCGCTCATGGCCAGGCCCGGGGGCAGGCTGCCCGCGACGAGCGCGAACGTGTACGGATAGGCGCCGCCCGAAGCAGTCAGGTTGTCGCCGTAGAACTTGTTGATCACCGCCGGAGCCAGGCTGGTCGTCACGATCGACAAGCTCTCCTGGGCGACCGTTTCGGCGAGCTGTTGCACTTTGGAACAACCCGCGGAGAACGCCAGCATCAGGGCCAGGCACGACAGTCTTTGAAGCCATTTCGATGTTTTCATGTCCGCCCTAGTTAGCGGTTGTTTCATTCATTATCCTAACCCCAAGTCCAGCATTTAAATCCCGCCTTGAGACGTCCGCTCTCAAGGCAACAAATACACCGCGAAAATCGTCAGCGTTTGCGCGCTCGACGCCACCGCCGACGAGAAAGCGTAACTCATCGCTACCTCGGCCTGCAGCGCCCACTCCGCGTTCAAACTGTAGTACGTGCCGGCGCGCACGCCCGGCCCCACCAGCGCGCCGATCACGGCGTCGGTCTGCGTGCCGTCCGCCCGCGCGAGCGACAGCTGCACGCGGTTGAATCCGAAATCCATGCCGACGTACGGCGACCAATCCGAAACGATTCTGTAGTCCACGTACTCCGACGGCGCATCGACGTTCGGCACCAACGGGCGGAAGTGATAGCTCGCGCCGATCGAGGCATAGAGCGTTTCGGCGTCCGTCGTGCCGGCGAGCGAGAGCGAACCGCGCCACCCGCCGCGCAGGAAGCGGCTGACCTGTCCCGCCACCAGCATGCTCGATTGCTTCTCGGCGCGGTAACCCGAACCGGTGATTTCGGCGTTCGAGAACGCGAGCCCCCCGCCGAGCAGGTTCTGCGCGGCGGACGGCTTTGCCACCGCGGCCAGAACGATCAAGAACGCGAATAAAGCGGATCGCGACGTCATGATCAAGCGGCATCCTTATGCGCGGACTTCGCGTCGCGATTCAGGTCGTAACCCGAGATCACTTTCTCGAAGACCAGCTGTTCCAGTTTCTGCACCAAGGTCGCGCAGGCGGTCGCGTGTTGTTCGTCGGTCACCTGGGCGCGGGTCGCCATTTCGTAATCGAAGATCTCTTTGCTCGACTTCGGCAAGATCGCTTTCACGCGATTCACCGTTTGCATGTCGGAGCGGGCCCACGCGCGGGC
>DAISHW010000217.1:3857-4654 GCA_036822295.1 Bdellovibrionales bacterium
GTATTGGGTCTTCCCGACCGCGCGCTCAAGATTATGACGGGATCCTGATCGCTGGTCAAAATCTTGAGCGCGCGGTCGGGAAGACCCAATACGTCTTCGAACAGCGTGACTTGCGAACGCACGCGTTCGAAGATCGCGCGGTTCTGGTTCGAGATCGAGCCGAGCACCTGCACTTTTTGCGCTTCCTCGGTCAGGTTCTTCAAGAGCTGCACGATCGACTCGGCCTTCTGATCCTCGGTCAGGAGCAGTTGGTTCATCGTCTGCAGTTTCTTGTTCAAATGACCGTGCAAGCGTTCGACCTCGCCGGGTTCCGCGCGGTCCACGCCGACCAGCGACACGAAGTATTCGTGTTGCTTGATCTTCGGCAGGCCTTTCAAGACCTCGGCCATGCGGTTGCTGGGGATGGCCACGCTGGCGACCACCAGCGCGCGCACGGGTTCGTCGCGCAGGAGTTCCGAAAGAACGTGCGTTTCGAGCGAGCCCAGGAAATCCATGCCGCGCACTTGGTAGTGATTGCTGTTCGAAGCGACGATCTTCATCAGCTCCTGACGGGCCTCTAAGATCACGCGCTCGTTCTGCTCCGAGAAAAAGTCGAATTCCAGATCCAGGTAGTTCTGCAAGCAATCGAGATCCGAGGCCACCATTTTCGACATGACCTTTTCAACCATCGAGAACTTGAAATTGCGCAACAGGATCGAAGCGTTGCGGACGCCGACGTCGCCCTCTTGGATCCAACGCTTGACGAGTTCGCCGACGCGCTCGGGGTGTTCCTCCGCCTGCGCGCGGATCTCTTCGAC
>DAISHW010000217.1:4753-4976 GCA_036822295.1 Bdellovibrionales bacterium
GGCTCCGAAGAAGCCGCGCCGTCTTGCGCCGGCGCGGCGCCGGACGTCGGAGCGAGCGGCTTCGCCTTGGTTTTGTCGTCTTCCTCGGCCTTCGCGCCGGAGGCGAGCGCCATGCCTTTTTGGCGTTCCTTGAACGCGCCGAGCAGGCCGTTGATCAAGATCAGCACGGCGAGCGCGGTCAGAAGTCCGAGCACGAGCGCGCTGACCTCCTTCTTGTTCTTCA
>DAISHW010000218.1:0-319 GCA_036822295.1 Bdellovibrionales bacterium
CTGGCCGCCGATTTGACCCGCGCCAAAGCGCGCACCCTTTTGCTCCTGCAAGAGCCCAACGATCGGGCCGATGAGGGGCATATGAGCTACGCGTTCAATCTGGATCGCGTGAAGGATTTGAAAGTCCGCCAAGCGATCCTGCTGGCCTATGATTTCGAAGGGATCAACCGGGACTTCTTCGCCTCGCAACTGCGCCGCGCGAAGAGCGTTTTGGACGGCTCGCCGCTCGAACCGGCCGGCCCGCCGTCCCCGAGCGTTCAAGTCTGGCTCGCGCGCTGCACGCCTTTCGCCGAGCGCGATCAGGCGTGACGCATCGCCG
>DAISHW010000218.1:329-3091 GCA_036822295.1 Bdellovibrionales bacterium
TGAAACTTACGGCAACGCGATGTACGCGCGCTTTCGCGACCGCGCGGCGCGGATGGCCCAGGCCAGACACTTGCTCGACCAGGCGGGCTACGGCCTTGTGAACGGCGTTCGCGTCAAAATCCAAAACGGTCAGAGCCAATTCCTGAAATTGAAAATCCTGGGCGCCGACAACGCCGAACTTCCGGCGTTGCTCACTTTCCGTGAAGCGCTCGCCGAACTCGGCGTTTCACTCGACGTTGAAATCGCGCCGCATCTGGAAGCCTTCAACCAATCGGTGGCGTCGAACGACTACGACCTGGCGACGGCGATCGAAACGTTCTTGTCAAAAGACCGTTGGCCGCGCGCGGGCCTGGCGCGGTATTTATTCGACTCGTCCCTCGCGCGAACACAAAGCCTGTCCACCGCGAATCCGTATCGCCTGCGCAAGGCGTGCGCGGACGAATTCATTCAAACGATCGCCGGCGCGCATCCGTTCAGTCAGTTCTATCGCGACGCGAGCGAAGCGCTGGCGCGCCTGCAGCAGGCGCTGACCTTGAATATCTACACGGGCGAGCCGCGCTCGCGTTATATTTTCTTGGATCGGCGCATTCTTGTGCCGCCGGGCCTGTCGGCCGAACGCGCCCATCTTTACGGCTATTGGGGAGTCAACTAGCGCTTCTTGCCTTGCGCGGCGACCGCGGCCTGCGCGCGCGCGATCGCCGCGGCGTCGCCCAGGTAGCGTTTGCCGACGACCGTCAGCGCGCCGTCGAGCTCATAGAGCAGCGGCGTGCCGGTCGGAATATTCACGTCCATGATCGCTTCAGGCGATAGACCTTCTAAATGCTGAACCAAGGCGCGCAACGAGTTGCCGTGCGCCACGATCAACACGCGCTGGCCGCCGCGCACCCTCGGGGCGATGCGCTCGTTCCACAGCGGCAACAACCGATCGAGCGTCGTCTTTAAAGTTTCGCCGCGCGGAAGCTCCGCCGGGCCAAGACTTTGAAAGCGCGGCTCCGCGCGCTGCCGGCCGTAGTCCTCGTCGCTCAAGAGCGGGGGTTGCGTGTCGTACGAACGGCGCCAGATCTTCACCTGCTCTTCGCCGTACTTCGCCGCCGTTTCGGATTTGTCCAGACCTTGCAAGGCGCCGTAGTGGCGCTCGTTCAAGCGCCAGGACTTCTCGACCGGAAGCCAAAAGCGATCCATCTCTTCTTGCGCGATCCACAGCGTGCGGATGGCGCGCTTTAAGATCGACGTGAATACGAAATCGAATTCAAAACCTTCCGCTTTGAGCAAGCGCCCGGCCTGCTTGGCCTCTTCGCGGCCCTTGTCGCTCAAGTCGACGTCGACCCAACCGGTGAAACGGTTCTGCCGGTTCCACTCGCTTTCTCCGTGACGGATCAAAACCAGTTTATGAACGCTCACGGCGTGGCCCCCTTGCCCAAACGAATCGAGTCCGCGCCCAGGATGCGCGCGCTGAGCAGATTGAAATGCAGTTCGATATCAGGCTTGGCTTTGACCACCACGCCCCCGGCCACGGCCGGAGGAGAAATGCCGAAATCCTCGAGCCGCACTTTCGCGGAACCGGAAACCTCCGCCATCTCGTCTTTTTCCTTGTAATGCGATTGAATGGTGATCGGATAGCTCTTCTCACCGATGAACAACTCGCCCTCGAGCGGAAAATCGTTCTTGCCGAACAGCTCGCGCCATTGGTTGGCGCTAAGAGCCTTGGAACGAAACGTCAACTCGGGCCGCGCGTCGGCTTTTAAAAACTTCAAGACGTCTTTGTCGCGATCGGGATCACCGCTGTTGAAGCTGCGCACGGGCACGTTCACTTCGATGTGGTAAAGGCCCCCGACCTCGGGCAGGACTTGGGCCGCGATGTCGCAGTTCTTGCCGATGACTTTGCTCTTCGACAAAAAGAACACGACTTTCTCGGCCTGATAGGCGACGCAGTGGCTGCCGCCCTCTAGGACCGCGGGCGTCGACGCCGCGGCCGGGGCCGCGCCCAAAAACGCGAACGCTAAAAGCCATTTACTCGGCACGGACCTGACCTTCTTTTTTCGCGCGCAAATCGTTGTCGCAGATCTCCAGTTTCTCTTCGTACTCGTCTTGGCGCTTGGTCAGCGTCTGGCGGTATTTGCGGAAACGGTCCAAGCGGTCCTTCAAGAACTCCTCGCTCACGCCGACGATTTTGTCTTTCTCGCCGATGCCGATGTTGAACTCCTGTTCCTTGTCGGTCACGCGATCGACCGGCTCGGTCCACATGAGTTTGCCGTCGCCGCCGAGTTTTTTCGACACCAGCTCCTCACGGCAACCTTTCAGCGCGCCGTAAAGACCTTTCGAGCCGTACTTGCGGTTGCCGTACACGCGATCTTCAAGCTCGAAGACTTCGTATTGCGTGCGGCGCAGCTCCTCGTTCATGGCGACTTTCTTTTGCACCACCATGTTGCCGCCTTTGACGCCGACCGATTCGTCGCCGCTCACCGATTGCTCTTTGTCCATTTGCGTTTTGATTTTCTCGGCCTTGTGACGATTCGAACTGCAAGCCATCAACGTCAAGGCCAGCGCGGGAACACAAGCGAGTTTCCAATGCACCATTTTCATCTCCTGATAAGGAATAAGGCGGCCATTATCGGGTCATTCCGCCCCGCCAAGCAAGTGGTGGACAAGCCGTGTTAGGGCGTCCAACGGATTTGATTTTCAGGGCTTTGCCGGGCCTCGACCCACGCAAGCCCCTTGACTTGCGCGCTTAAATTCCGCACCAGCGCTTCGCCCCAGAGCTC
>DAISHW010000218.1:3101-4972 GCA_036822295.1 Bdellovibrionales bacterium
TACCGCCTGCGTTAAAGTCGTTTTATCCACCCTCGCCGCACGCACGCCGATCCGTAAATTCATCAATTGGATTTCGGTCAGGGGCGTGGCGCCGCCGCGCTCAAAGCGCACCGCGTGTCCGGGATTCTCGTGCACGGTCAAAAAAGTCGTCTCGGGATATTCACGGAACAAACGCTCGGCCAACCACCCGGCAACGGCCGGAACGGACGAGTCGCGTTCTTTGAAGACGTCGACGTCGGTCCACAGACAGCGATGATCGACGAGCGACTTGAGTTCCGTGAGCGCGGCGTCGAGCGCGGGCTCGAAGTCACAGGCCACCCCGACCTCCAAACGCCAATTGCCGCCCAAGATGGCGCCGTTCTCCAGGCGATAGGCCAAGCTCACATGGACGGAAGATGAAATTTCAAGCATCGCGGTTGTTTATGCTTCACCCTTGGCGGGATTGCACCTACATTCGAAGAACCAACCTAAGAATACGTGGGGAAAAATCGCATGCAGAAACCTTGGCTGGCCCGTTACCCGACCGGTGTGTCTCAAGAAATCGATTCGAATCGTTTCTCCTCGATCGTCGATCTGTTCGAAGAGAGCGTGGGCAAATACCGCGAGCGCGACGCCTTCGTAAACATGGGCGCGGCGATGACCTTCGAGGATTTGAATTACATGTCGGCCGACTTTGCCTCGTTCCTGCAGAACACGGCGGGTTTGAAGAAGGGCGATCGCATCGCGATTCAGATGCCGAATCTTTTGCAATACCCGGTGGCGCTGTTCGGCGCGCTTCGGGCGGGGTTGATCGTGGTGAACACCAATCCTTTGTACACCGCGCGCGAAATGAAACATCAGTTCAAGGACAGCGGCGCCAAGGCCATCGTGATTTTCGCCGGCGCCGCCCACCTGCTCGAAGAGATTCTGCCCGAGACGGACATCGAGACCGTCGTCGTCACCAACGTCGGCGATTTGATGGGCTTCCCGAAGTCGCTCTTGGTCAACAGCGTCGTTAAGTATGTCAAGAAAATGGTCCCGGCCTATCATCTTCCCGACGCGTATTCGTTTTACGAGGCCTTGGATCTGGGGCGCGACGCCTCTTTCCGCCCGGTGAAGTCGGCGCCCGAGGACATCGCGTTCCTGCAATACACCGGCGGCACGACGGGCGTGTCGAAGGGCGCGATGCTGACCCATAAGAACGTGTTGTCGAACATGCTCCAGATCACCGAGTGGATGAAGCCGCAGCTCGTGCCCGGGGAAGAGATCGTGATCCTGGCGCTGCCGCTCTATCACATCTTCTCTTTGACCGTGAACGGCTTGGGAATTTTGTACTACGGCGGCACGAACCTGATGATCACCAACCCGCGCGACATCCCGGGCTTCATCAAAACCCTGCGCACGCATAAATTCACGGTGTTTACAGGACTGAACACTCTCTACAACGCCTTGATGAACCATCCGGATTTCGACAAAATCGATTTCTCGAACCTTAAGGTCGGGGTCGCGGGCGGCATGGCGCTCCAACGCGCGGTGGCCGAGAAATGGATGAAGCTGACCAAGTCGGTTCTGGTCGAAGGTTACGGTTTGACCGAAACGTCGCCGGTGGCTTCGTGCAATCCCATTGACGGCACCGACAAGGTCGGCACGATCGGCCTTCCGTTGCCGTCGACCGAGATGAAACTCTGCGCTGACGACGGCAAAGACGTGGCGCCGCCGGGGCCTGGCGAGATCTGCATCAAAGGTCCGCAGGTCATGAAGGGCTACTGGCATAGGGACGACGAGACCGCCAAAATGATGCTTCCCGGCGGCTGGATCCGCACGGGCGACATCGGCGAGATGGATCCGGAGGGCTTCTTCAAGATCGTCGACCGCAAAAAGGACATGATCAT
>DAISHW010000219.1:0-4961 GCA_036822295.1 Bdellovibrionales bacterium
CATGGCCGAATAGCTCTGGCGAATCGCGTGGCGGGTGGCGAAGATCAGCGCCGCTTTCTTGGTGCGGCTGATGAACTGTTGAAGATCCTCGGCGCCGTACAAGAAGTCCGGATTGAGTTGGAACGAAAGCGACTTTTCGCCGTTCGCGGCGGGCTCGAGCCGGGTCGAATATGCGAACGCGCCGCTTTGAATGGCGTCCAGGACTTCTGGGGAATAGGCGCCCGGCAAATCGACGAAGGCATGCGCCGCTTGCCCGGCGAATTGCAGGAAAACGAGTTTGTCGGGCATGGGCAGGCGAATCGTGTAGTCGCGAACCCAAACTGCGGGATCGGCCGGCTCGCCGGACATGACGGCCACGGTTTCAATGGTCTGGATGGCGAGGTAAAGCGGGGTGATGATGTCGCCCAGCACACTTCCTTCCAACGCGGTTTTAGAGATCGAGGCGATGTGGGCTTCGAGCTCGGCTTGAACCAAATCCTTCACCTTCAGGGCTTGCGCTCGCGCCAGGCCGATCTGGGTCTCGGTCGGAGCGCCTTCCGCGGCATTGCCGACAACGCCCGGGAACAGTTTGCGATCAATCAAACGCTCGGCGCTCTCGGCGATCTTGGCGACCTCATCGGCAAGCCCCGGGCCTTCTTCGGGAACTTCGCTTTGGGGGAGCTCGTATTCTTCCTGGGCCGAAGCGGAAATGGGGGCCGCGAAGATCAGCGTCCAGCTGAGCACCAGAGTCAGGGCGGATTTAAGCGCGGCCACTAAGGGTTTCATCTGAAGGTTAATAATAGCAATCCCGGCGCCACCGGACGTGTTCTAAGGGGATGTTTTTATCTAATAAAATCAGTTATTTGAATGGTGATAAGGAAGTGATCACCCGTCGACCGGGAAGTCGCTACTGACAATTATAGGCTTTTTTCAATCTCGGCCTGGAGTTCGAGCGAGGGATACAAGATGTCCTCTTGATACCAAAGGCCGAAATAATGATCGAAAATTCCGCGCACCTGCATTTCGATTTGGGTCTTCATGTCGGGATCGCTGGGTAGGGCAAGACCCTCCCACTCGCCGGCGAAACGGGCGTCGAGTACCGAGAATTTGTTTACAAAGTCGCGTTGGAGCATCCAAGTGCGGCGTTGGAATTGCCCCAGGTCGTTGACGATCCCGACGGGCAGCCAATTGCGGGTGGTGTTGAAATCGAGTAGGCCGTCGATGTCCTTGTAGTCGCGCTCGTAGAGCTCGGGAATCGCGAAAGCCATTTCGTACAGGGTCGCCCGCGCCTCTTTGGCTTTGACCGTCAACTCGTCGAGGATCTTGAGCTGCTCGGCTTCGGGCGGCTCCCCGCAGGTGGGGCGCCATGGGCCGCGGGTCGCGCGCTTGTAAGAGCTTTCGTTCACGCATTTGCGCTTCATGACCTCGGCGTAAGACAGGATCTCGCCGTCGACGTTCAGGTAGATGTGCTTGCTGAGGCCGGAGTTTTTCACGACCGTGCGCGCGGCGAGAATATGCTGCTCCATGATCTCGACGGCGATTTTAAGCTCGTAGTACTTTTCGAGCGTCACGTTGACCCAACGGTCGCGGTAAAGCGCCCGCTCGTTCAGCGTGGACTGAATTTCACCGCGCAGATACTCGGCATAGGAATCGTCGCGCCCGCCGCGATCGACGTTGAATTCGTCGGCGATCATGCGCATGTAGTTCAGGTTCGTGCGCAGCCGCAGCGAGGCCATGCCGCGCCGGGCGTTCTGCAGAGCCTCGGTCATGTTCTGGGGAATATTCGAGTTTAGCAGCGCGTACACGGTGCCAAACGAAAGCGCCGCCAGGATCACCGGTGTTCCGTATGCGATGCCCGCGCCCGCAATACCGCCCACGCCGGTGGCCAAGGCGCCGACGACCACGGGGCCGGCCGCCGAGGTTCCGACGATCGTACCGATCATCGCCCAGGTTTCGCCGCGCATGCCGCCGTAACGCCAAAGATTGGCCATCCAAATGGAGCGACGATCGGGCGAGGACGCGACGATATCCCAAATGATCGAGCAGATGTCGCGGAACAAACGTCCGTCTTCGCTGGCGGCGAAGGCTTCCCAGTTGTTCGAGATGCTGGCGATCAGCGCGCGCCCGGCCAAACCGTGCGCGCGCTCGGTGTCTTTGACGTCTTTCAGATATTTGACGGCTTCGGACCAAATCATGCCCGAGGAAATGCCGAGCGCGAAGACGAGCGAGTTCGAAACCATGCCCGTGATGAGTTTGACGAACGGCGCTTTTTTCAAGAGCGAGATGACGGCGACGCTCGCGCCCGCCAGGAACGCGGGAGTCACCAGGCCGATCATGAAATCGCCCGCGCAGAGCAGATCTTGCGTGGGGGACGCGCCCGCGGCCTGACCGCAGATCGGCAGCTTTGGATCATAGGGAGGGATCTGACCGAGCTTGCCGCCCGACAAACGGGTCATCTCGGCGCGATCGGCCGCGCCCTTGAGCAGCAGCGCTCCGAGCACGATCATCGTGGTGCCAAGGTTCAGAGTTTCGCGTTCGAACTGGAGCCCTTTGCTGAGCGCGGACCGCGCTTGCTGACGCAAAACCCCGCGCGAGGCCGGCAGCTTTTTGCCGACCATCTTGTCCTGGACGGCAAGGTTGGCTTGTAAAGTCGTATGCAAAGAAACGCCGGGTCGAGTTTCGACATTCGGGCGCGGAAGGGTCTGGCCGCGAGCAAAAGCTTGCGGCGGAGCGATCAGCGAAACCGAAATCAGAAGACTCAAGACCCCTTTGGTCATTTGCGCAGCCTGAACAGTTTCATGAAGTGGCGATCAAGGATCGTTTGCGGCTCTTTTAAGTTGCGGACCAAATCGCCTTCAAGGTGCGGGCGGGGTTTGCCGTTTTCGTCGACACCGGCGACGGTGTCGAGCTGAACTTTACCGGCCTCGACCGCGCGGTCGCCGGCCGACGCGATCATCATTTTGTCGAACTCGTCGCTGTTCAAGCGGGTCACCCCCGCCACGCCGGTTTTCGCATCGATGTCCAGGACCAGATGCTCGCCGGATTTGTATTCGCCGGCAAGAATCTTGCGCGAGAACGCGGTCCCCGCCATTTCATCCAAAATGCGGCGTGACGATCGCCCGCCGCCTTTTTTGTCGAAGCGATCGGTCATGGCGGTGAACGCTTCGGGCGTCAGGTGAATTTCGATTCCGCGGGTCATGTGCAGACGATTGCGCAAGGTCTCGACGTCCTTGGTGAAGATCTTGAGCGATTGCGCCGCGCTCACGCGGTTGTAGACCGAGATGTTGGTGATCCGCTGGATGAATTCCGGGCGAAAGGGCGCGCGCCGGTGTTTCATACCCATGTATTCCGCATTGATGACGGCCGCGCGCCAAGTTTCGCCGCGCAGGCGATCGATGCTGAACTCACCCGTTCGGACAGGATGGTGCATGCGCGCGAAGGCCTTTTGACCGTCTTCGGTTTCGGTGAACTTCGCAGTCACGGCTTTGCCGAGCGCTTCCGCGAGCGCGTCGCCGGTGAGTTTCTTCTTTTTCAAATCCGCTTCGATCTTCTTGGTATCCATGTCCATGCCCGTGTATTTCGCATAGGCCTCGAGCAACTGGAATGCGTTCATGTCGGCGAATTCTTGTCCGATGTTCGACGTGATGTTGAAGACGATTTTGTTGAACTTGACGGTGATGCCCGTGCTCTTGTCGAAGGCCGTGCCGTTGTCCATGATACCGAGAATGATGTCTTCAAAGGCGGGCGCCGCTTTTTCAATCTCGTCCAGGGTGACCACGCAGTCGGGGACTTCCAGGACTTTGCCGGTGAGCAGGCCCGGCGTTCCGTGCCCCAGATACCCCGGGGGCGCGCCGAACATCACCGAAACGGTGTGCGCCTCGGTGTACTCGCCCATGTTGAACAGAAAGTGGGGCAGGCCCAAAGTTTCCGCCAGTTGTTTGGCGGTTTCGGTTTTACCGGAGCTGGTCGGGCCAACCAAGCCGTTGATCGCGATGGCCCGGACCGAATCGTCGACCAATCCCGCTTTGATCGCGTCGGCGGTCTTTTGGTCTTTGAGTTCGGGGCCGTCGACTTTGGCGGCGCGCCGGACGAGCTGCGCTTCGATCGCTTCGAGCGCGGCGTCCTGGCCGAAGATGTTCTTCTGCATGCGGCCCCAGTTGCGCAAGCCGCGTTCGAGCGAGCCCACCAAAATTTCTTTGCGATAGCGCTTGGACGCCGCTTTCGTGGCCGTGTCGTAGTCCACGACGACCTTTTCGCCGGGCGCGCGATTGAGTTTCTTCGCCGCGGCCAAGGCGTCTTGTTTCGCCTCGCCGAGCTCTTTGGTTCGGGCTTGCACTTTGAGCTTGAGACCTTCGCTGTCGCCCTCCAGGCGCCGGCGCTCTTTGACGACTTGCGGGTCTTCTTTGCTGAACATCCCGGCTTTGTGCTGGCGATTGAATTCGTTCAGTTCGTCCTCGGCCTCGAGCAGGTTTTTTTCCGCGGCGTCCAGTCGAAGGGTCAACTCCTGAACCCGTGCTTCCGGCGACGATTTCGTCAACAGACTTGCCAGCTCGACTTTGGCGTCGGCGAGCGCCTTCTCGGCTTTCCGCAGCGGCTCGGTGTGGCCTTGGCGTTGGTGGTACTTCACTTGGTTTTCCAGGCGCGGAATTTCCGTCAGGCGCAGCGAACGCAAACGTTTCTCGTCGTCCGGACCGCCGGCACCGGCGCCCTTGGCCGTATTGGCGGCGTCGACGGCCAGATACCAAACCTCGGTCAGCGGGTTCGGCCGTTCGCGCGTGGCGATGCGCGCCAGGTTTTCGAGCGCGTCATCGGTGAACTCGACGCCGGTGGCTTGGACCAAGCGATCGTAGTTGCCGATCAAGTAATCCCAACGATTTTGGAAACCTTGGCGCTCCAATTTGTAGGTGAGGAGCGAGTTCTTGATCTCGGGGAATTTCTTGAAGATCTCTTGCTCGGTGAAGGTGCCGGGAGTCGATTTGATC
>DAISHW010000220.1:0-4955 GCA_036822295.1 Bdellovibrionales bacterium
GCACGGTGACGAGCTCGTGGAAACGTTGCACGCGCTCGTCGTCGGGCGCCTTTTGAATGAGCGCGTGGGCAACTACAACCGCGGCGACCAGAAGCTCGGTTATGTTCACCAGGCGATGGCCACCTATGTGAATGGGCGCGACTGGTTTTTCCGCGCGATCGGCGGATTGGATGACGACGACTTGAACGCCGACGCCTCGAAACCCGAAGGCTGGCGGGACGGCAAGACCAATTACGGTCTCGCCATCGCGGGTTACGATCATGTGTTGAAACAGCTCAACCGTGAATTGCCGGATCAGGAAATCGCGGACGCGATTTCGGCCCTCAAGTCGAACTACGCGGTTGAAGTCTTGAGCGCCGGCGCGAACGCGGAAGACATGGCCGCGGTATTGCGCAATCGCGGGGACGTGCACGGCAACGCCAAGATCGCTCGCGCGCTCGAAGCGTTGACCGTGACCGACGTGCGCGCGACCATTCGGCGCTATTTATCGCCCGATGCCCCCTATATGCAGCTCACGCTGAACGGATGCGCCGACGCGCTCGCGGCGGAAGACTCGAATTAAGGCGTTTCTTTCCGGACGATCTCGCCGGCGCCCACTTGCGGGCCGGCGTAGAGCGTGGGGATGATTCGCACCGCGACGCTGGCGATGACCGGGCCCAAGAAAAGGCCCGGCATGCCGAAGATCACCAGCGCGCCGATGATCGCAAGCAGGCTCACGATGGGATGCAGATCCTCTTGCGCCGAACTGATCAAAATAGGCCGGACCAGGTTGTCCGTCGTTCCCGCCACGATCGAGACCACCAACAGACCGATGAAGTCGCCGACATCGCCCAACAGCAATTTGTAAAGTCCCAGCGCCAGCGCCACCGGTCCCGCGCCGATCACCGGAATGAACGAACAGAAGAACGTGAGCACGAACACCACGGTGAAATCACCCGCATCGAAGATCAGAGCGCCGACGCTGACGATCGTGGCCTGGATCACGCCGATCACCATCGAAGTCACGACCGTGCCGTAGCTCGCGCGCTGCAAGACCTCGATGAAGCGATCGGCCTCGTGCGGGTTCAGCAGGTCTTGACGATAGAAGATGCGTTTCAGAACCGCGGCTTCCGCCAGGAAAAAATAAAGCGCCGCGCAGAAGATGAACACCGAAAGCAACGCGATCGGAACCTGGTAGACCATGCCCATCGTGAAGGCCATGGCGGAGTTCGCGAACATGCCCAGGCGATCCTCGCTCAACGCGCCCAAATCAAAACGATCGGCGAACCCCACGCGCGCGGCCAACGAGTTCGTCAGGTTCACCAATTGATCGCGTAAGCTCATCATTTTTTGAAAGAACTCGGTGTTTTGGAATCCCGACTTCGAGACCTCCATGATCGTGGCGTAGGTTTTATAAGCCGCGAACGTCACCGGAACCGCGAGCAACACGAACATCCCGAGCAGGATGAGCGCGACCGACGCGCGCCAACGCAGATGCCGCGGCTGCAGCCAACGCCCGAGCTGCGGTTCCATCGCGAAGGCGAAGACCGCGGCGAGCAGGATTTCACCCCAGAAGGGCGCGAACAAAGCGATGAACGCGCCCATAAAAACCGTGGTCAGAAAGAGCTTAAAGATGCGTTTGCGATCCCACATGCTCCGAACTGTACAGCCGGGGGTTTCTGATTGTAAAGCTGATGCCGGAGGTAATATGCGCCAAAGCTTACTTTTTCTGATGGGAATCGTGATGACATTGCCTGGAATCGCCGCGGGATCCGACATTCGTACGCAGACGATCGAATACAAAGACGGCAACACTGTTCTGGAAGGCTTCATCGCTTACAACGCCAAAATGTCGGCCGTGCGTCCCGGCATCTTGATCGTGCATGAATGGATGGGTCTCGACGATTTCAACAAAGAACGCGCGGTGAAGCTCGCCGAGCTCGGTTACACGGCGCTCGCGGTGGATATCTACGGCAAAGGCGTGCGTCCGAAAGACCAGAAAGAGGCCGCGGCCGTTTCTTCGATCTACAAGAGCGATCGCGCGCGGATGCGCCGGAGGATCAAGGCCGGCTACGACGCGCTCAACGAGCACATGACCGTGCGCAAGGGCGAGATCGCGGCGATCGGCTACTGCTTCGGCGGAACGACGGCTCTTGAACTCGCGCGCTCGGGCGCGGGCTTGAAGGGCGTCGTCAGCTTCCATGGCGGACTCGACACTCCCCGCCCCGAAGACGCCAAGAAGATCAAAGCCAAAGTGCTGGCGCTTCACGGCGCCGACGATCCTTACGTCCCGGCCGAGCAGGTCGCGGCGTTCGAGGATGAAATGCGCAAAGCCGGCGTCGATTGGCAGCTCGTGAAGTATTCGAAGGCCGTGCATTCGTTCACCAATCCCGGCGCGGGGAGCGACAATTCGAAAGGCGTGGCGTACAACGCCGAAGCCGACAGACGCTCATGGATCGCCATGCAAGACTTTCTGAAAGAGATCTTTCAGCGCTCAGCTTTGTAAGTGGCGCTCGATCGTCGAGTAAAGACTCTTTGAATCGATCGGCTTGGTCAGATAGTCCGTGCAACCGGCGCTCAGGCAACGCTCGCGATCGTCTTTCATCGCGTGGGCGGTGAGCGCGATGATGGGCCGCGCGTAACCGCGATCGCGCAGCTCCTTGGTCGCGCGATAGCCGTCCATCACCGGCATCTGCATATCCATCAGGATCACGTCATGATCGCTCGCCATCGCGCGATCGAGACCTTCTTGGCCGTTCCCCGCGAACTCGACTTCCATTCCCTGCCGCGCGAGCAGAAGCTTCACCAACAGCTGATTGTCGAGCGAATCCTCGACGACCAACGCGCGACGCCGCTGCCAAGTGGGGAGCTGTGGACGGCTGCGCGGCCGCTTCGCAACCCACGGTCGCCAGGAAGATCGAGCCTTCACCGGGCGCGCTGCGAACCAGTTTGACGTCGCCGCCCAAAGCTTGCGCGAACCTTCTGGAGAGCATGAGTCCTAAACCCGTGCCCTCGCGCATTTGGTCGTCGCTTTGCCCGGAACGCGTGAACGCCTGGAATATCCGTTCCTGATCCTGTTTGGAAATTCCCGTGCCCGAGCCGCTGACTTCGATGGCGAGCAAGCCTTCGCGGACTTCATAAGTGATCGTGACATCGCCTTTATGTGTGAACTTGAGCGCGTTGTTCACCAGGTTGACCACGATCTGGCGCAGGCGCGCGCGATCGGTCACGATCGCGGCAGGCATGTCGCCCACGGGATTGAAAAGCAGGCGGTTCTGGGTTTCCTTCGCCCTTACCGACAGCATCGTTTGCAGCTCGTTCATCAGATCGCTCAAGGGAAAGCGGGTCTTCACGATCTCAAGGTGGCCCGCTTCAACTTTGGAAAGATCCAAAATGTCGTTGATGATTCGCATCAGATTGCGACCCGTGCGCTCCACCGTCTCGACGTAGCGTTGGTGATCGGCCCAGTTCAGATCCGGATCTTTCAAGATCTCGGCGAGCCCCAGGATCACGCCGAGCGGGGTACGGATTTCATGGCTCATGTTGGCCAGGAACTGACTCTTGACCTCGTTGGCGCTTTCGGCTTTTTGGCGCCCCTGCAGGCTGCGCCCCAAATCCACCGCCATTTGATTCAAACTTCGCGCGAGTTGACCGAGTTCATCGCCCGAGCGCACCGGCACGCGCGCGTTCAAATTTCCGCGTCCCACTTCCGCGGCATTGGCGGTCAATTCCGAAAGACTGCGGTTCAAATTGCGGCTGAAGGCGATCGTCAGCCCCAAACCCGTGCACTCGACGGTGAGCACGGCAAGGATCAAGATCATCATCAAAAGACCTTCGAGCCAACGCGAGCCCGCGCCAAGAATGTCCGAGAACTCGACTTCGAGTTTCGTCAGGCGCTCGTTCATCACGTCGATTTTCTGCAGTCCTTGATCGATCTCGTTGGCCGTCGAGCGGGGATGCGAGATCACGACGTGCAACTCCTCGCCGGCCTCGATTAAGGCGCTGATTTCGGTGTCGGCCTCGCGCCAGATCACCAGGGCCTCTTCGATCGGTTTAACCCAATAGAAACGGCGGATGAGTTTCACCAGCCCCGGCACGTCGTCGCGATGAATTCCGCCTTGCGTGAACCCGGCCAATACCGCCTGCATGTCATATTCCGGCTTTTCCAGTTCGATGCGCGCGGCGCGATCGCCCATGGGAACCTTCAGATGATCGCGGAATTCGGCGTAGTATTTCGGATCGCGCGTGAACGCGTAACGATGCAAGGAATGGACGGCGTTTTTTTGCGCCTTGGACCAAAGCCCCTCGCCGCCGACGAACGAGCGGACGGCGGACAGGACTTCCATAGCGAACAGCAGCGTGAACAGCTCGCTCGCGATCAAAAGCGCCATCACGCCCACGACGGCATACAGCTTCTTTGAGACCGCGAGATCCCGCCACCATCGTACCATTAGAACAGACTGACCTAGTCACCCTACAAAGGCAAGATCACTCCACAAAGAAGACGGTCCCCCGCATTGCCCGAGGGCTGGGATTTGTAGTCGTCCGCTTTGGCGTGGATGACCAAAGACGTGCCGCCCGCCTTGAAGAGCGAATTGGACTCTTTGCCCATGGTGACCGCGGTGTTGATCAACTCGGCCCGCACTTTGCCGGTCGCGGGCACGATCAGATTCGGCATGTCGCCGGCATGAGGCCCGCCGTCGCTGTCGAAGCCGTGCGACTTGGCGGCGCCCGCGAAGTGAGAGCCCGCCGATTCGAACTTCGGCCCTTCGCATTTGCCGTTTTCGTGAAAGTGGATCGCGAGTTCGCCGGGCGGCAACTTTTCGGCCTCGACGATCAGGCGGACGCCCTTTTTCATCGCCGTCAACGTCGCGGATCCCAGCGTTTGCCCTTTGGCGTTTTTGAGCTGCGCTTTGGCGTCAGAAAGCGCGGCATGGGCGGTGAATGTCAAAAGCGTGAGTGCGAGAATGCGAAAC
>DAISHW010000221.1:0-4952 GCA_036822295.1 Bdellovibrionales bacterium
CGCGGATCCGTTCCGCGTGGGCGAGAAAGTGACCTTTGACGTTTCGTATTTCAACGTCGTGGCCGGCACGATCAACGTAGAGGTCAAACCGTTCGCGAGCGTGAACGGGCAAAAGGCTTACCACTTTGAAATTTCGGGTCGCTCGAATTCGTTCTTCTCGCGCATCTACGCGGTCGAGGACAAAGCCACTACCTACATGAGCTACGACGATCTGGTGCCGTTGAATCTGCAGATCTCGATCAAAGAATCGAAGCAACTGGCCGAGACGCGCACCCTGTTCGATTGGAAAACCATGAAGGCCAGCTACTGGCAAAAACGCGTGACCAAAGAAAAAGGGGAGCGCAGCAAACAGATCGATTGGGATCTGCTGCCGTTTTCGCAGAACGTGATCACCGCGCCTTACTATCTTCGCACCTTCCAACTCGAGCCCGGCAAGAAGCTCGCCTTCCGCGTGGCCGATGAGGGCAAGAACATCGTCTTCACCGGCGAGGTCCTGCGCCGCGAAGTTTTGAAGACGCCGATCGGCGATCTGAAGACGGTGGTGGTGCGCCCGCAAATCACGGCCGACGGCGCGTTCAAGCCCATCGGTGATATCCAAATCTGGTTGACCGACGATGATCGCAAGTTCTTGGTCCGGTTGGAGTCCAAGATCAAAATCGGCACCGTCGTGGCCAAACTAAAGTCCATAGAAAAAGGTCGCGAATAAGGCCCGTTGCCGGCCCGGACGCCACTGTTCAAGCGGTTCCCGCCGTACAATGGGGTAATGGCCGAGATTCACTGCCGACATTTCAACGGTTATAAACCGTGCGCGCGATCCGGCGTTTGCGAGCGCGGGGCGTGCGCGTCCTACAGTTCCGTCGGCGCGCGCGTGTTGATCGTGCATCTCGAGGCCCTGGGAGCGGTTTTGCGCTCTACCGCCTTGCTCGCGGCCATTCACCGCAAATACCCGGGCGCCATGGTGACCTGGGTGACGAAGGCGCCCGGCGATAGGCTTCTGGAAAACGTGCCCGGTATCGACCGCGTGCTGACTTTGAGCGCCGACGATCTGCTGAAACTGCGCGCTCTGCGTTTCGACGTCGCGCTGGTGGTCGACAAATCGCTCGCGGCTTGCGGGGTGATGGAGAGCGTGCGCGCGGAGGAAACTTTGGGCTTTCGCGCCAATCCCGTCAACGGCGCGATCGTTCCCGCCACGCCGGCGGCGGTGGAGCTCTGGCAGATGGGTCTGGACAATCACCGTAAATTTTTCGTGAATGAAAAGACCGAACAGCAACTCGTGCACGAGGCTTTGAACCTCGGCGCGTTTCAGCGCGACGAGTACCGCGTGGAGCTCTCACATTCGGAATTGTCGCTCGCGGCCGCGCGCCGCGCGGTGTGGTCGCCGGATGGCGGGCCCGTGATCGGTTTGAATACCGGGTGCGCGGCGACTTTACCGGCGAAGAAATTGTCGGTCCGCAATCACCGCGCGTTGATCTCGCGCCTGCTTCGCGACTCCGCGCTGGGCGGATGTTCGATCGTGCTTTTAGGCGGCCCCGAAGACACTGAACGCAACGACGAGATCGCCCGCGGTTTGCCCGTCGTGCTCTCTCCCACCACCAAGGGACTGCGCGACGGCTTCGCGAGCCTTGCGGCTTGCGATCTAGTGGTGAGCGGAGACTCGCTCGGCATGCATATGGCGATCGCACTGAAACGCTGGGTGGTCGCGTGGTTCGGGCCGACATGCGCGCAAGAGATCGATCTTTACGACCGGGGTGTAAAAGTTCGCAGCCACGCGCCCTGCAGCCCGTGTTGGAAGAGGGCTTGTGGACAAAAAGTCATGTGCTATGATCAGGTCGATTTCGATCTGATTGTGGATGGCCTTAAGCAAGGATTAACTTGGCTCACCTCGTCTTCCAAACCGCGTTCCCCGGAGACCTCTTTCTCTCCGTCCCCCTGATGAAGCGAATCAAAGAATGGGATTTTTCGACGCCGGTCGTGCTGGCGTGCCGGCCCGGTTTGGGCGATTTCTTCGTGCGCTTCGGTTTGGCCGACGTGGTGATCAGCGTGGACAAGAAGAAGGGCGCCGAAGAGGCGCTCAAGCAATTGCGCGCCCAGGAATGGGACACGATCTTCTCGCCGCACGAGAGCGTGCGCACCGCTTTGTGGATGCGTTCTTTGAAGGCCAAACGCAAGGTCGGATTTCGCAAATGGTGGAACGGGCTCGTCTACGATACGCGCGTCGAGCGCCCGCTGGACTTTCCCGATGCGCTCAGGCAACTGAGTCTACTGACGCCTCTCGATTCGCGCCTTGCGGAATTGTTCGGTTCCGAAGAGGCGCAAGCCCTTCGCAGCCCCACGACGCGTTCCGGACCCGTCGATTTTCGCGTGCCGATGATTCCCGAATGGGCCTCGATGCAAGTGATGCAACACTCTCCCGAGAGAGGCGTCGTGTTCTTGGCGCCGGGAAGCGTGTGGGCCACCAAGCGTTGGACCCAGTCGGGTTACGTGGACCTGGCGTGCGCGTTGCTCTCGAGCGGCGTCGATGTCGAATTGGTCGGCAGCAAAGCCGAGAAACCGCTTTGCGACGAGATCCAACAGCAGGTACATGCGCACGTGGTCGCCGGAATGGTAAAGACCCTGTCGGCGGGATTTTTAGGAAAGCTCACCAACAAAGCGGGCGAAACTTCGCTGACCGAATTGGTGCTGCTTCTCAACAAAGGCGTCGCGCTGGTCTCAAATGACAGCGGCGCCATGCACGCGGCGGCGGCAGCCGGTCTTCCGACCGTCGCGGTGTTCGGCCCCACCACGTTGGATCTTGGCTACCGCCCGTGGCAAAATCGCGCCATCGTCATCCAACACGAACTCGGCTGCCGTCCGTGCGGCAAACACGGCCATGACCGTTGCCCGATCGGCACCCACGCCTGCATGAAGAACATCACGCCGTCGGAAGTCCTAGGCACCCTCCAGCAGCTCATCTAGGGTACGTAGTTCCATTTTTCGGTACGTAGTACCGTATTACAACCATGCCGCGTCATTTAAGTTTCAGAATAGACCTTGAGCTGGGTGGACGCGAGTTTCATCTCGCCCCGATAAACCGCGCCTTCGACGAGCGCGAGCGGTCCCATGTGGCGGACGCTTTCGATTTGAATTTTCAGTCGGGTCCCGGCGTTCACATTTTTAAAGTCGCCGAAGTAGGCCGCGTCTTTGATCGCGGCCAGGTACGCCTTCCGGAGCGGCTTCACGCCGCCAGGCGATTGCAACTGGGCATAAAGGGAAGTGTAGCCGTATGCCTGCGCGATAAATTCGATGCACGCAGAGGGGCGCAAACCCCGAGGCCCCATGTACAAGCCGTCGGCCCTGATATTCACCAAGGCTTCGGTGCCCGACACGACTTCATCGATCCACACCATCGGGGGCCGGTGCGGGCCGTAGGCGAAGAGCTCCTTCACGTTCATGTTTCGACCTCGCGGGCGACGGCGCGCCGATCGAGTTTGGAGCATTCATTCAGCGGAAACTCGCGGGCCAAGCGCGCGCGCTCGGGATTCAAGCGCAAACCGAACTCGTCACGCAGCACGCTCGAGGCCGTCACCACCAACGCCGGTGAATCGCTTTGGATCATCAACCCCAGATCCTCGCCCAAGCGCGCATCGCGCACACTGCACGCCACCACGTCGGTGGCCAAACGCGCGCGCAGCTCGCGCTCGATCGCCTCGAGCGAAAACTTCTGCCCCCCGCGATTCAAAGTTAAATCCAGTCGCCCCTCGTAACGCCAGCGTCCGTTTTGCTCGACCAGACGGTCGCGGATCACCAAAGAGCGCGGCCGCGCGAGCGCTCCGTTTTGAATGATCGCCGAGCAAAGCGAAGGACCGGAAATCTCGACTCCGTCCTTAACCAGGCGCGCATCCAAATTGCCCAGTGGCGTGCCGACGTCGCCATCCATCGCGGGCTCGAGTCCCGGGGCCAAATGCGTGATCGCGGGCGAAGCCTCGGTGCAACCGTAGCCGACGCTGGGCGCTTCGATCCGCAGATCGTCGCGCACCGAGCGCCACAACTCGCGCGAGACGCTGGCGCCGCCGATGATGCAGGAGTATGAGGGGGCGATGCCCGTGTCGCGGGCGATCCGGGCCAAATCGAAAAAGTGCGTCGGCGTTCCCAAAGTCAAGACCCGGTCCTCGCGCAACGCCAGTCGCTGCGCGTGCGAGGCGGCGGAATATTTCCCGATCGGGGTGTGTAGCCGCCACCCGTGGACGTGCGCGGCCACGTAACCCAAAGTCAGCCCGAACGTATGAAACGCTTGGGGGTAACAGAACACGTGCTCGATGCGGTGCCGGTCGAACAGACCGAAAACCGCGTCCAAACTCGCGAGAATATTTGCTTTCGTGTAAAGCACCAGACGGGGCGTCGCGCTCAAGGTGCCCGACGTAAAGACCCCGAGCACGTGATCGGAATCCAAAGGGACCTTGCGAAACGAAAAGTCTTTCAAGGCCGGCGGGCAAAGCACTAAAAGCTCGTTACGGTCCCAGGCCCTCGTCACCCGAGCGGCCAGATCGTCGCCATGATGGCCCCGCCAAACGTTCATAGTATGTTTTTCTGGAACAAGAAGTTGTCTTCGTTCCAAACGTCCCCGGCCACGGCCGAAGTGAAGCCTTTGCGCATGTTCTCGCGCTGAAGCGTCTTTTTCATCTGTTCGACGAAATCACCTTCATAGAAGAGCATGATCAGCTTTTTAAAGCGTCCGGCGCCGCGGCGCACGCGGGCCTCGTACGCGGCGCCGCGACCGGGCTCGGTCAACGGACGCTTGCCATCGGCCAAGGCGGCGGCCACGGTTTCCGCGGCGAACGCGCTCGACGAAACCGACATGTGCACGCCCGAGGAGAAGATCGGATCCAAGAACACGGCCGCGTCGCCGGACAGAATCCAGCGATCGCCGAAGAAGTGCTCGCAAGTGTGCGAGTAATTGCCGATCGAATGGAAGT
>DAISHW010000222.1:0-4938 GCA_036822295.1 Bdellovibrionales bacterium
AGACCCGCCGATTTCGGGCGCAGGCGGTGGTTTTTGTGCCCGCACCGGCCGCAACATAAAGCCTTTTCGGGATCCCGCGGCGCCGCGATCGGATTCGAGCAGAAATGGCAGATGTAGAATACGGGATTCAAGCCTGGCTCCCGGGCATGAGCGTTCGGGGGCGCGCCGCCATAAGATTCGCGAGCGGATAAGTTTCGACGCTGCACTCGAGCAGAATTTTGATCAGCAAGGTCATCGGTACGGCCAGGAAAAATCCCGGCGCGCCCCAGATCCAGCTCCAAAACAGTATGCCGACGATCAACGCCACGGCGTTGATGTTCACGCGCGTGCCGACGAGCCACGGCAACAATACGTTGTTGGCGACGAAGTGAAGGCCGAGCATCCCGATCGAGAGCCCCAAAAACAACGGCAGGTGAAAGGCCGGGCCCAAGCCAAGAACCATGACCGCGAATATGGACAGCGGGCCTCCGACGACGGGAAGCAGATTCAGCGGGCCGGTGAGAAGCGCGAGCGAAACCCAGTTCTCGAATCCGAGCGCGAAGAGCAGCGGCGCGTGCATGAAGATCAGGGACGCGCCGGTCAGCAGATTGGCGGCGAAAAAAATGCGCAGCATGCGCGGGAGTTCCGAGTGGAGCTTCGGGATGTAAAACATGCGGCCGTTCAGGATGTTGAAGCTTTCGGTCATATTCTCCTTGTCGACCAGGAAGTAGAAGAGCAGCAAAGGTACGAACACCAGTATGGATATCGCCTCGTAAAGCCCGCCCAAAGAGGTGAGCACGTAACGGCTCCACTCGGGATAGGTTTGCACGACTTGCACCAGGGGGATCTTGGCGTCGGGTTTGGGGCCGAACTCGAAGCGATTGCCGATTTTTGAGAACTCGAGCAGGAACCCGTTCATCTTTTCGACGAAGACCGGAACCGCGCTCGAGAGATCGAGCATCGCCAAATAGGAAAGCCAAATCGTCACCGCGCCGAGCAGCGCGAATCCGCTGACCACGAAAACTGAACTCGTGGTGCGCGACAATCCCGTTTGCATCAGCGATTTAACGAACGGCTCGAGCAGCATGGCCAGGAACAGCGCCAAGAAGAGGGGGATCAAGACGAACCCGAAAAAATACGCGCTCAGCAGGAACGCGATCAGCATCCATTTGCGGGCGCTCATAGTCCTGCCGCGCCTTCAGGCGGCCGTTGGCAATAGGTATGCAGCACCCGGCGCAGTTCGTTGATATAAAGCGGTTTCGAAAGCGTTTCGGATACTCCCGAAATGGGCGGGTGGTCTTCGTCCATGGCGTGCACGGCCGAGAGCGTGACCACCACATGCGATTGGCCGTGGGTTTGACTCAAGAATTCCCAGCCGTCCATGACGGGCATCATCAGATCGAGCAGTATCAGGGCCGGGCCCGGCATTTCCTTGAGTCGGCGTAGGGCTTCGGCGCCGTTGCGGGCCGAGCTGACCAGGTAACCTTGATGGCGCAGGAAGTGAACGAGCAGTTCGCGGCTGTCGTCGTTGTCTTCGGTCACTAGAATGCTCTGGCATTTGTTCGGCACATTTTCTCCTTGATGAAATTGGAATCAGCAAAGGGAATACCGGCCTTAGATTTTGTTAATGCGATCTGAGGCCTTAGAGAGCGGTGAAAATTGGAACTTAATCTTTGGGAGGTACAAAAATTCCGCGTGTTTAAGAATTCTGGGACTTACCAGTGAGTGAGAGGACGTTGAAGCCGATTTGCGCTGGCAAAATGCGCGTCGACGGGTCATCGTAGGCGATGCTCATTTCCAGAAACGTCGCGCTCGGGAAGCCCCGTAAACTTACTCCATGGCGCAAAGTGGCCATCGGAACATGGCGTTCGGCGGGGGATCCGAGCGTTTACGGAATGATCGAAGCGGATGTCGGACCCGCGATGGCTTACTTGGAAAAGCTGAAAAGGGAGACCGACGTCAAGCTGACCTTGACGCATTTCTTCGGTCGCGCCTGCGCCGAGGTTTTTCGGCGCCATCCCGAGATCAATTGCGTTTTGCGGCTCGGGCGCCTGTACCCGAGAAAAACCGTCGATATCTTTTTTCAGGTGGCCAATGATCGCAAGGGGAATGATCTTTCCGGCCTGACCATTCGCGAAGCCGACACGAAATCCGTGACGGCGATCGCTCGTGAAATGCAGGGTCTCGTGAGCGATATCCGCGAGAAAGGCGATCCCGGATTCAAGCGAATGAAAGGCCTTATGGGGTTGCTTCCGGGATTTTTGGCCTGGCCTATCGTCAACCTGACCGGATTTTTGATGTACACTTGCAACCTGTGGTCGTCGCTGCTCGGGATGCCCAAAGATCCGTTTGGCAGCGCGATGGTGACCAACATCGGTTCGCTGGGGCTCGACCTGGCTTACGCTCCGCTCGTGCCGTATTCGCGAACGCCCCTTCTTCTGGCCATCGGAGCCGTGCGCGAACAACCGGTCGTGCGCGACGGCAAGATCACCAAGGCTCTTATCGCCAAGCTATGCGTGACTTTCGATCATCGTTTGGTGGACGGCGTTCACGCGAGCTGCATGGTCGATACGCTCACGTCCATTCTCGCGGACCCCGCGAAGGAACTTCGGATCTGATCGTCATACATGCGGCTGGAAGCTAGAAGCTCAATGGCTTCATCGACTTTTCCCTGATCCAAAAGCTGCGCCGCTTGGTCATAAGGAGAACTGGCTGCCAAAACTACTTGGGCCATTCCAGCGATAGTCACGAGCATTGCTAGTTTTAAAAACTTAAACATACTTTCTTCCGAGATATTCCGGAAAGTTGTGGACGGGTTTGGACGAGATGGCCCGTGAAGGCGCGCGTCGAATGCTGGTTCACTGCCTGAACGTGGAAGTCGAAGTTAGTCAAAGCGACTTGGCCCGCTATTATTTCGGAAACTGAGTTCTACGAAGCGCAGCGGCTTCTCCAAGAGGCACAGAAAATGGAGTGCGTGAGATTGGAGGGCGCCGAAGACACGTTATGCGATTGTGGGCACCCCTTGGTGGGTCAGTCCGCCCATGTAGAAAAGGCAGTTCATAGGTACTACGGTCATACGCGTGCGGGTGCGAATTTCGATTGCCGGTATAAGTGGATTCCTGCCAAACATGAAAAAATAAAACGATGACCGATTTCATTCATCCTCCGCCAGTGTCTACATTCCTTGAGCAATTCCTATGCCTCGGTCCAAATGGGAATCCAGCCTTGGGCGGCAACGAACTGGCTTTTGAAGCCATCCGGCGCGGCGATCCATATTCCAGGGCTTGGCCGACCACCAGGCCTCTTTCAAAGATTAGGTTCTGGACCCTAATCCACTCTTAAGATAGCCTCTGATACCTTACGTATATGGGGGCCTTATGCGTTTATTTCTGACTGGTTTTCTGGTTCTTTTTTTCTATCAATCATTTGCAGAAGCCAAAATTATTGCCAAAGACGGCTTAAACATCGTCTGCAATCGTATCGACAATAGCTACGTATACGACATCAAGGTTTTGGATATTTCCAAGAGGGTTGCAGAGGTAAAAATCTTCGATCGTAATCTGAAGCTTATATCGACTTACAACGGAAATAATCCCGACGAAGGAAGTAGAGCGTTAGTTTTTCAAGATTACTACGGCCTTGAGTTCCGGATGTATACTTTCACAGTTATCGATTTTCTGATTAGCTTTGATGAATCGAAACTAGAGAACGCCTTAGGAGCGAATTCCTCAGGCAACTTTAAGGTTAAATGCCAAGTCATTCCTTAGTCGGCTGTTTGAAATCATTAAGCTACTGAATCTGAACAAAAGCCCTTCTTTAGCGCTCGCCTGCGCGACATTTTGGATTGGCAAAATGACTCCTCGAAAATGCATGAGCGGAAATCCGCACGTTTCTGATCTGCATCCTGACCAAACGGGCCTCCGGCGATGACTCTAAGTTGGAGGTCCTCCGTTCGTACATTGAAATGGATGGCGAGGGCTGCGACAAGATACTCGAACTAAGCGCCCTCAGTTGCAATATGGATTGCACGGTAGCTTGGAAAGAGACAATAGACCTTACCAAGCTGGCGCGAAAAAGGTGGGTCGAAAAGCGCAGTATGGGCCGAATCGCCGCTGAGATCGGCTGGGGTCGCAAGGCGGTAATTCGATATCTGGGAAAGATTCGGTCAAATCCGGACCTCGTAAAGGACGGCAAGATAAGACTATTGATCTACCGGCGTAAGAAGACTTTTATGGGTGCTGGGTGAGCCGGACGCGGCCCAGATCGAGATTTTCAGGGGTAGGATGGCCTAATTTTGACATGTCACAGATTCGCTTTACTTTTTTAGAACCCATGTCATATTTCACCTATACACCCCCAGTTGCTTCGGCGGCTGGGCGCAGGCTGCCGAAAGGCAGCCTTTGCTTTTTCTTGGACCTTCATGCGCAAAACAATCGTCTACGTTGATGGCTTCAATCTCTATTATGCTCTCAAAAAGCACAATGCTAAATGGCTCGACCTGAGCGCGCTTTGCGACCGCCTTCTTACTGAGAATGCCGCTGGCAACCAAAAGTGATAAGACTTACCAATATCGCACGGGAAGCTTTAGTCGCTTTTTTGGCCAAACAGGACAGGATCGAATATTGGTCAACGTAATGTCTGGCAGATGGCCGACGTTAGAGATTCCTCTGTTGATCGCATTTCTGCCGAAGCTTACCATTTTCTCTATGAATCTAAATTACACTAAACCCTCGGGTTTAACGCCGGAATATGGCGGCCAATTTCAGGATCGGGCGATCGTACGGGCCTATAAACATCGCGAACCCTATCCCAAAGAAACTTTCAAAATCCTGCGGGAGCTCGCGGGGTCTCCGCATCCAGCGGTCGCGGATATTGGTTGTGGGCCTGGGGATCTATCATTTGGAATGTACGCTGGGCATAGACCGTGTAGTTCCCGAGAAATTTAAGTCGTCGTAAAAT
>DAISHW010000223.1:0-4878 GCA_036822295.1 Bdellovibrionales bacterium
GGTTCAGAGATTCAAGTCGTGACCGTCAACGACTTGGGCGGCGCTTCGATTGAAGAGGCCGGCATCCGACTCGCCGATGCGTGGAAGCTCGGGAACGCGAAAGAGGACAACGGCGTCATACTGTTGGTCGCCAAAACCGAGCGCCGCGTGCGCATCGAGGTCGGGCAAGGGCGCGAGGGCGTGCTGCCCGACATCGTCGCCAGTCGCATCATCCGCGAGGTCATCACTCCCCGTTTCAAACAAGGCCAGATCGATCAAGGGGTCCGCGACGGGGTGCTGGCCATCGTTCATTACACCGATCCTGAGTTCTTGAAAGACGGTCCCGCGGCGGCAAACCAAAAGAGCGGCGGCGGCCTTTTGAAGCTGATCATCTTGATTTTGTTCTTCACGTTCATGTTCGTCGGTCCGTTCTTCGGGCGCCGGGGCCGCCGCGGCATGTTCGGCGGCGGCTCCAGCTGGGGTGGCTCCAGCTGGGGCGGCGGCGGTGGCGGATTCAGCGGCGGCGGCGCCTCGGGGAGCTGGTGATGGCGAAGAATCTTTTGAACGAGCATCAGCTGCGCAATCTGGCCAACGTCATCGTCGAGGTCGAGCGCTCGACCTCGGGCGAACTGCGCTTGATGCTGGTGAAGCAAAGCGCCCGCACCGAACACGTGTTCCCGCTTTTGGGGTTTATGTTCGCCACGGCCGGGTTGCTCGGGCTTTGGTATTTCCGCTTCCATTTCGTTTTTGAATTCGAAGCCTGGAGATCGATCGCGATCGTGCTCGCGAGCTCGCTCGCCTTGGCGTTTCTTTTGTCGCGCCTGTTGTTTGTGAGGCGGCTGTTCACTCCGGGGCTGCACGAGCAAGTGCTCGCCCGCGCCGAAGTCGAGTTTCATCGCGAGGGGTTGGGCAATACCGCGGGTCGCACCGGTATTTTGATTTTCTTGTCGTTGATGGAACATCAAGCGGTCGTGCTCGCGGACCGGACGATTTCCGCGAAATTGCCGGCCGCCACCTGGACGGAGGTCATCGCGAAGGTTCTGGATCGCGCCAAACGCTGGGAAGTTCGCATCGAAGAGGCGATCCGCATGTGCGGCGGGTTGCTCGCATTGCATTTTCCGCGGGGCGCCGATGACCGCGATGAACTACCCAATCATGTGATCGTGAAGGACTAGTCCGCGATTCGCGCGGCTACGCTCCGCGCTTGATTTTTTTTCCGTGTTTGGCTTCGACGAAGATGCGCAAAATATCCGCGCGGGTGACGACTCCATGCAGCCGGCCGTTCGAATCGACGACGATGATCCGGTGGAGCGAATGTTTGATGAACAAGCGATAGGCGTCGGCGAAACTCTGCGTGCGTTGCACGGTGATCAGATTCTTGGGCCTGGGCAATTGGGGCAAACAGTGGGCGACTGTGGCTTCCAAGCCCTCGAGCGCGGCCAGGCGAAGCACGTCGCCTTCGCTCACGACGGACAGCACCTGGTCCAGATGGTCGACGACCGGAGCGCCGCTGATGTGGTGACGGATCAAAAGCTCGATGACCTCGTAGATCTTCATCTCGGGTCTAATGCTGTGCACGCCGGCGGTCATGATCTCAGAGACCAATAAAGTCGGCGGGCTTAAGCTTTTTGAATTCAATGGCATCGAGTCCGTATCGGTTAAAATCAGAACAATCTTAACCGATCGGATCTCAGAATAAGACGGGAGTTATTCGACGCAGACGGTGGTGTTGGCCAGGCCGTTGTTCAACACGGCCGTGTAGAACGCCTTCGCGTCGGCCGGATCGAGCCGCACGCAACCGTGCGAAGCGGGGGTGCCGAGCTTCGAAACTTCGTTGGTGCCGTGAACGGCGTAGCCGCCGTAGTAAAACACCGAGTACGGCATCGGAGCGCCTTTGTATTTGCGCGAGTACCACATTTTGTGAATGCGGGTCGCGGGTTTGAAGCAACCCACCGCATCTTTATAACCTTTGCGCGCGGTGCTGACTTTCGCGCTCATCGTCACTTGGCCGCCGACGGTGAGAACCATCTGTTGTTTCGCGATCGAAACGTAGGCCACGACTTGACCCGCGGGATCAAACGCGGGTTCTTGTTCGGTGCCCGCGTCGTCGGATTCAAGGCCTTCTTCGTCGATCAGGCTCTCGATTTCCTCAGGGACCATGTTGTCCATCACGCTCGAGCCGTCTTGGATCGCATTGCCGCTCGTGGCGTCGCGCAGATTTTTAAGACGTTGGAATTCGACGTTGGCGTCCGGAAGTTCTGCCGGATTCACTTCCATGCTCGCGGTCAGCTCGGTCTTTTGCTCTTCGGTCTCTTTAGGTTGGGGGCCTTCGAGCGGACCTTCAATCGGACCGGGGTACTGCCAACCTGCAGGGATAGGTGGAGGCAAGCCTTGGCCAAGATATTCCGTCGGATTACTATTCAGTTTAAAATCAATCATCATCGGCGGCACTAGGGGCGGCTGCCATTGCGGTTGCGGAGTGCTCGGCAGAATGGGCGCCTCGCCCTCACCCGGGCCGGGATATTGCCAACCCACAACGGTGCTTTGGCCGTCACCGGGGATGTCGAGGGGCGGCGGGTAGTGCCATCCGGCAAACGCGTTGTTCGCGAATGCAAAAACCAGAATAATTGAAAGCTGACGCATACTTTGGGGCTCCTTACTTTTTGGAGTTCCAGGCCTAACACAACGAGCTATGAACGTTAACCACGGGCTTCGGAAGTGGTGAATTTTACAGAACTATCCAGAGTTTAGGCGAGTTTGGCTTATGGGACTTAATACTTTTTGTTCTGAACCAGGAACTCACTCCAGCGCGAGACCTGCGCGGGCGTGAGTGTGGCGTAGCAAATGGTTCCGGTCGATGCCGGCTCGGTCTTTACGATCTGCGATTCGCGGCCGAGTTCGTAGATGCGATGTTCTTCTTCTTTTGGGAAGTACAATTCGACTTGTTCGTTCAGGGCTTGCGCGGCCACGGTCATCTGCTTGCGCAGTTTCTCGATGCCTTCGCCTTTTAAAGCACTCACAAAAACGCGCGGGAAGGCCTTGATCGCGAACTGCCGCTCAATCGGGGCCTGATCGATTTTATTATAAACGTAAATGACCGGCTTCTTTTCCCAGCCGAATTCCACGATCAGCTCGTCGACGATCTTGATCTGCTGCTCCATATGCGGCGACGACAGATCGATGACATGCAAAAGCACATCGGCCTCGCCGGATTCTTCAAGCGTCGCGCGGAAGGCTTCGATCAGATGCGCGGGCAGTTTACGAATGAAGCCCACCGTGTCGGTGACGACCGCGTCGCCGACTTCGGGCAGATACACCTTGCGCGTCGTCGGATCGAGCGTCGCGAAGACTTGGTCTTTCACTTCGACTTGCGAGTTGGTCAGCTGATTCAGGAGCGTCGACTTGCCGCTGTTGGTGTACCCGATGAGCGCGAAGGTCGGGATCTTCAATTTTTTTCGCAGCGCCCGGTGCTGCTGGCGGTGTTTGCGCACGCCCTCGAGCTGTTTGCGGATGCTCTTCACGCGTTCGCGGATGCGGCGGCGATCGCTTTCGAGCGCCGTTTCGCCGGGGCCCCTTGTTCCGATACCGCCGCCCTGACGGGACAGCGATCCGAGCCAGGCGCCGGTCATGCGCGGCAGCTGATCGAGCATCTGCGCGAGTTCGACTTGCAGTTTGCCTTCGTGGGTTTTGGCGCGCTGGGCGAAGATGTCGACGATCACTTGATTGCGGTCCATCACTTGGACTTTGAGATCTTCTTGAAGGTTGCGCGCTTGCACGCCGCTGACGGCATGGTCGACGATCACCACTTGGGCGGCGCTCTCCTGGATCATCTCGCGAATTTCGGTGACTTTGCCGGAGCCGAGCAGGGTGGCGGCGTTGTAGGCCTGCACCAGTTGAACGACGTTGCCGACGACCTCTCCGCCCCAAGCGGAAACAAGGTCTTCGAGTTCAGCCAAGCTTTCTTTGATTTCAGGGAACGAGTCGGTTTTCAAGCCGACTCCGACGACGATCACGCGGATTTTCGGACTTTGGAAACGACGCTGACTCAGTTCGCGATCTCCTTTTGAGACGTCACTCTTTATAGGCCTGGGCTTCCAGGGCCGTTATCATCATTGTATTCACTATGTCATCGACCGTGCAAGTCCGTTGCAGGACATTCGCGGGTTTTCTAACGCCCATTAGGAAGGGGCCCAAGACCTCTCCGCCGCCCAGCTGCTGCACGAGTTTATAGGCGATATTGCCTGCGTCCAGGTTCGGGAAGAGCAGGATATTGGCGCCGCCTTGGATTTCGCAAAATGGGAAAATCCGCTCGATGATGCCGGGATTCACCGCCGTGTCGGCCTGCATTTCGCCGTCGACGATCAGGTCCGGGTGTCTCTCTTTCACTAACCGGGCGGCCTCTTGCATCTTGCGCGGGCTGTCCTGTTTGCCGGCGAAATTGGTGAAGCTCAGCATGGCGATTTTCGGAGGTAAACCGAAATACTTTGCCACCTTGCTGGCGTGGATGGCGATCGAGGCCAGTTGCTCCGCGGTCGGGTTGATGTTCATGGTCGTATCGGCGAAGAACAGCATCTTGTCCTTGACCAGAACGATGTTCAGGCCCGAGGCCACTTTCGAGCGGCCCGCGCCGATGATCTCAAGGATCGGGCGCACGCACTCGGAGTAGTTCATGGTGGCGCCGGTCACCAGCGCGTCGGCGTCGCCCCGGTGGACGGCCATGGCCGCGAAATAATTCGGATCGGCCATCAGGCGCTCGGCCTCGGCTTTCATGACGCCTTTGCGTTTGCGCTTCTCATAGAGCTCTTGCGAGTAGGCGTCGTAAAGCGGATGTTTGCGCGGGTGGATGATTTCGACTTTGTTCAGGTTGTCGAGCTCGAGTTCTTTGATCTTGGCTTTGAC
>DAISHW010000224.1:0-4848 GCA_036822295.1 Bdellovibrionales bacterium
GGAGGCTCGAACCGTTCTTTCTGTTCGATGTCGCCAAGCTCGGGAACGAGCGCTACAACTGGGATGATCCGGTGTTTTCATCGACCGGCGTGGGACTGCGTTGGCCGTCGCCGTTCGGCACGCTTCGCGGTTCCGCCGCGCGCGGGGACATCGGGCACGGCGACGAGTCGACGAAGGATTATCCCAAGGAATGGGTGTACTTCGTCAGCTTCGGGCAGGAATTCTGATGGCGCGCGTGAAGAAGGTCCTGCTGGGTTTGTTGCTGGCTCTGATCTTCGCCGCTGGGGCGGTGGTCGGCGTCGTGCTTTGGATCGTCGCCTACCCCGGGGATGCTTGGCGTCTGACGGAGCGCCATCTCCTTCCGAAAGATTTGAAGATCACCTGGGAGCGCATTGAGTTCACCGGTTCACGCCGCGGCTGGAGCGAAGGCCGCGTGCAGTGGGCGATTCATGGCGCGAAGATCGTGAAGGGCAAGCCGAGCGTGGACATGCTCTTTGAAAAGGCCGCGATCGATTTCGACGCGCATCTGTTCAATCCCGCCGAATGGTTTCACATTCACGGCGCCGAGGTGATCGGCTCCAAGCCCATGCGCGTGGCACTCGAACCTTCCCAAGAGTCGTCCGCGCCGCGGAGTCTTTATCAAACCGTGCGCGGCGCGCTCGATATGCTGGCCAAGGCCGAGGGGTTGATCCTGGTCGATCGCCTGCGCGTCGATTTGCCGGAACTGGCGATTCGTCCGGCGGGCGCCAAGGAAGACCTACTGCTGCGCCTGTTCTTGATGAAGCCCGCCGAGAAGGATGAAAAATCGGTGAACGTCGACGTGTCGGTGAAGAGTTCGGATCTGAACGCCAGCCTCAAAGGCTTGTTCACCGGCGAGCGCTTGCGCGGCGAAGACGTTTTCTTCGCGGGCGATCTTTGGGTGAAGACTCCGACGGTCGAAGCCGCGCTGCCGCTCGCGCCGCGCCTGAACGGCGAACGGTTGGAAATGAGCGCCAAAGCGGCGCTCAAGATAAAGGTCGGCGGCAAAACGCTCGCCGCCGAGCCGGATTTTAAGTTCGGGCTCGCGCCCGAGCAAGGCGATCTCAAAATTAAAAGCGACGTGCGCGATCTTCCTGGACCGCTCGTGAGACTCTCGAACGTGCAGGCGGACATCACTTGGCCGATGGAGAACGACGTCAACTGGAGTCCCAAGCCGCTGAATTATAGAATCTGGGGTCCCGTCGATCTGTTTTTTATCGACAAGAACATGCGGCCGCCGCTCGAGAAATCGTGCCGCTGTTCGATCCCGGAGCGGCTCGGGGTGGAAATCGCGGGCCAGGCTTGGCTCGACAAGCTGATCGAAAATCCCCCGGAGCGGCATCACGCGGCGACGGCCGTGCTCAAAGTCGAAAGCGTGAGCAATAAACTGTTCCGCAGCGATTTGGCCGCCGCCCTCGCGCTGGATCGCGAAAAGGGGCAATGGCTTCTCGATCCGAACATCGACGCCAAAGTCATCATTCACAGTTATCAAGGCGTTCGGCAGTTCCTGGACGCCAAGAACGTTTTGATTCCGGCGCCGCTGGACGTGCTCGACGGCACGGTCACCTTGACCGCGAAAGGCCCGGTCACGCGCGAAACCGAGCGCGCGCGGACCACCGTCGCGGTCGACTTCGATTTGCGGTCACCCAGTCAGCGCGTTTCGCTCAAGACCGAAACGATCTTGGACCTGAATGAAAAGCTGACGGATCTGGACGTGTTCGTGAAAGCCAGAATCGAGCGCTTGCAGCTCGAGTTGCCGCCGCTCGACCCGGTCCGGGGAGTGCCGAGTTTCACGAAAGACGCGCGCGTGAAACTTAAACCCGAGGCGCCCGCGGCGAAGCGCTCGAAATTCCGGCTGCGTATTTTCACGGATCTGGAGACGGCCGAGGACGGCGCGATCCGCCTGTTGTCCGGCCTGGCGAAACCCTATGTGCCGATCACGCTCAAGATCAACACGGGCGCGACCGCGGCCGTCGATGGCTTCTTGCGCTTGGAGCCGTTCTCGGTCACTTATTTGAGACGTACGGTGAAGAACGAAAAGTTCCAGATTCAGCTGACGGATGTCGAGGACGGCGATTACCCGATGAACGGGCGTTTTCGCTTTGATCAATCGAACTACAAAATTTTCGTGAATGTCAGCGGCACGATCCGCAACCCGCACATCGACCTCGACAGCGATCCGTATTTGCCGCGCTCCGAAATCATTTCGGTCCTGCTCTATGATCGTACCAGCGACCAGCTTGTTTCGGCCGATGCCGAAACGGTCGGCGGCTTCGAGGCCGCGCTGGCCGACCGCGCGATCGGGCTGCTTGGCTTGTGGGCGTTGTCGACCACGCCGATTCGTAGCTTTTCGTACAATGCGGTCACCAAAGTTTATTCCGCGACCGTACAGCTTTCGGATGGCCTGACCGCCGGCGTCGGCACCAACTGGGAGCATGCGGCGCACTTGGAATTGCGTAAGCGCGTTTCCCGGCGCTGGGTGCTCACGGCCTCATGGAGTCCGTCGAGCGAGAACGAGCAGGTCGGCAAGCTCGTTCTGCAATGGGAAAAACGCTTCTAATCGAGCGGCGCCTCGGCGTTGGCCTCGCAGATCGTCCACTGATATTTGTGTTTGTGATTCTTCTCCAGAAAATCCTTTTTCAAGTAGTAGCCCAGATGCAGGCTCGCGAGCGCCGGTGAATCCCATTCCGATAGAATTTCCAAATAGAGCGATTCCATATTCGCGGTGGCTGGGTTCGGCATGCGGTCGAGATACTCATAGTGGAACATAATTCTTCCGTTTTCGAACGTCGCGTGAAACTCGCGGACATTTTGACGGGGAAAATACAGCGGCACATAAAACGAACGGCCGAATTTGTCGGTGATCAGAATGTCGCCGATCATTGCGCCGCGATCGTCGTGGCTCGAATACGACTCGCAGACGTGCAGCTCGATCCCGCACTGGCCGAGCGGATATTGACCGGAGTAACGACGTAGGAAATCGACCGCGCGGGCCATTTCCGAGTCCTCGCCGACGTACTTGCTGCAAACCCGCGCATCGGCGTGAACCCACGCGCCGCTCAGAAGCGTCAAGACAAGCAGAAGCTTTTTCATAAACGGTTCGATTCTTCGATGAGCTGAATCTGCAAATCGGCGATCTGATTCGCCTTACGCACGAGCGAAACCACTTTCTCGCGCAGTTCCGACTTGATGGCCGGTGGCGTGTTTTCGTCGTTGATCAGGCGCACATATTCGCCGCGCTCGATCTCAAACTTCAGATCCGACCACTCTTTGCGCATCGTTTCGAGCCGCGCTTGGGCGGCGACGGGAATGCCGGCGTCCGTGATCTGAGTCGCTTCGGCCGCGGGGGCTTCGTTCCCGATCTTGTTGCCGGCCGGCGGCGCGGGAGTGGGCGTCGTGTCGGAAACAACCGGGGATTTCGCCGCCGTGGGTTTCGCACTATATAAGACGCTGACCGAGATCGCGGCGACCAAAGTCAGTGTCATGGTGATGAGTATCGATTTCTTCATTCCATCCTCCTGGGTTGGGAATCGTTCACGTCGTCATAGCAGTCACGGTGCCAACGCGCCCGTTCCGCCAAACTCATTGCGCGGGCATTTCATGTCCGGGCGTCCGACAATCGAGAACGGGACGTTTTAAAATTCGGACGCTTTCGCCGCGGAAGCCGCCTTAATTCGTCGGGCGTGTCCGGCGTTGTCGGCTTCGTTACGGCACCGACCTTGCGTATGTCGAGCGGCAACCCATTGAAGGAGGGCCGAAAAATGAATCTCAAAACCAAGTTAACGCTCTCGACGGTTATGCTCGCGTCGTACGCGAACGTCGCGGTCGCGGAGTTCTACGAGGCGCCGTTTCTGGCGCCAAGACATTGCGACGGCAAATTGATCCAGGGCCATAAGAACGCGGGCGGATTTTACTTAAGTGAATCGTGCAACACCGTCTTCGTGCGCCCGCCCGATATCGGTGTGGCGGAGTACACGATCGGCAGCGTCGAAGTGAACGATCAAGCTTGCGATGACTATCAGCAGGGGCTTGCGACGATCCGTAAGGGCCAAATGCAAAAGGACAAACTGACCGAGCTCATTTCGAATCCGAACGCCAAGAAAGCGGATATCGAAAAGTGGAGCATGCAGCGCGACCTTGTCCAACAAGCGATGAACGACGCCGATGCTTCGCTGGATAAGAGCGCCGCCTGGGCGGGTTTAAAGGCCTCGGTGCGCTTTCAATCCAACGCCGCGACCGAGGTGCAGAAGTATCAGCAGGACAACTTGCTCTTGCTCACTCAAGGCGCTCGCTTCCAAGAAGTGGACATTCGTGAATCCTATTTGTCATTCCCGCAGATTTCGGGAGAGGCCCCGCAACGCGCGCAGATGGTCGTGGCGGTCAATTCGCCCGGCATCGAAGTGCGCGGTTTGAAATCGAGTCCGGGTTCGGCTTCGGCGGCCTTGAAGGGCGCGAAATCGATCGCGATCAGCTTCGGCATGAACGCGATCTGTAACCTGCGCCGAGCGGAAACGGAAAAGCAACGCCAGCTTCGCGGCAATCTGAAGTATCAGGCCTCGGTGCACGATCTGAAATTCGCGCCGGCGGACATGGAAGCGAATTTCCCGGTGGTGTTGACCTACTCGGTGGCCGTGCAGAGCGGATACAAGTACAAAGCCTCGCTGGACTACAACCTGATGCTCGATCAGTCGATGAAGTTCTTCGAGCACCGCCCGGACCAATTCACCCTCGATGCGTTCACTTCGGAATTCATCGACAACGACACGAACAACGCGATCAAGTGGGAGTTCGAGGCTTTGCCGCAAGCTCAAGGTACGAAAGAGGCCGAAG
>DAISHW010000225.1:0-4388 GCA_036822295.1 Bdellovibrionales bacterium
AACGCAACTCCCGCCGCTCGCGCACGTTCATCCGTGGCTGGGACTGTTCGTGCTCACGATCGGCGCGACCTTGATTGCATTGATCCTGGAAACCCGCGCCCAGCGCGTGCTCAGCGCCTTCGTCGCGAGTCTTTTGTACTTGCTTGAAGCGCCCATCGCCGCCGCTTTCGCCTTCTTGCTTCTGGGCGAAAGCCTTGGCATGGCGGAAATGCTCGGCGCCGCTTTGATCATCGCGTCGGCGGTTTTGGGACTACGTTACTCGCACGGCTCCGGTCGCGGGTCCGTCCCGTCGGCCGCGGGCCCCCGCTCCGACGCCGCCCGCGCTTCTTGAGCGCAAAGAACGATAGACACGCGTTTTCGCTCACCCCATACTGAGTCGTCTGGAAGGCCGCGCGATCTAGGGCGGCTTGCTTCACCGCTTCTGACCTGAAAGGGAGTCATGGACATCAATCTCGTCGCCACCTTCGCCCTGCTCGTGGGGCTCGAAGTAGTTCTTGGCATCGACAACATCCTGCTGATCTCGATTCTCACCGATCGCCTGCCGGCGGCTCAGCGAAACAAGGCGCGCCTGCTCGGCTTGGGTTTGGCGCTGGGGGCCCGCTGCGTGCTTTTGCTGGGCGCCTCGTACATCGTCCGTTTGAGCGAACCGGTCTTTTGGACGTTGAGCTGGAAGAGCATCATCTTGATCGTCGGGGGCGGATTCTTGCTCTTCAAAGCGGTCAAAGAGATTCATCATGTCGTCGAGCACACGCAGACCGGCACGGGCACGGGAGAGGTCGTTTATGCCACGTTCGGATCCGTGCTCGCGCAAATCATCCTGCTGGATCTGGTGTTCTCGATCGATTCGGTCATCACGGCCGTCGGGCTCACCGAGAATCTGCTCGTGATCTATTCTTCGGTCGTCGCGTCGTTCCTGCTGGTGCTCGCCTTCTCAGGCGCGATCGCGAGCTTCGTGCAACGTCATGCGACCTTGAAGATTCTGGCGTTGTCGTTTTTGGTGACGATCGGAGTGACGCTGACCATCGAGGGCCTGGGCGGCCATGTGCCCAAGGGCTACATCTACATGCCGATGGGCTTTGCGTTGGCGGTCGAGCTTCTGCAGATGCGCTTCTCTTATAATCAAACCCGCAAATGAGCCCGCGGAAATAAAAAAAGGGTCCCGTTTCCGGGACCCTACCCATAACCCTATTTCGACGGCGCCTTAGTTGCCCTTGAGCACCTTGATCATGTCGTCGAGTTTGCCCGTATTAATCATGTTGCGGCGGCCGAATTCCTCGCGCTGCTCGGACAGAATCTTTTCAGCCGACTCTTCCGCGTTCCGCGAGTATTCGTAATTCAGATCCACCAAGCGGCGCTCATCGTCGAGCGTCAGCTCGCCCTTCTCGGCCTTCGCCAGAAGTTTTTTGTGCTCGTCCGACTTCTCGAGCAATCGCGTTTTCGGCGAGAAATCTTTCAGGTAAAGATCTTGAAGAGCCGAACGCGATTCTTTGAATTGCGTGATCGGAAGCTCGACCAGGACTTCGCCGCGCTTCAAGCTTTCGGAATCGAAAACTTTGCCGTTGCCGACGCGACCGGAGTTCAAGAACGCGTAACCGTCAAGCAGAGTCACCGTGCCGATGCGATCCACCATGCTCACCGTGTAAGCGAGTTGGAAATCTTCGACGACGGCGGCGCGATCTGCGAAGCCGTATTTATCCAATACCGGCGTCCAGTCCATGTTCCAGGTCATCTTGTCGTACTTGTCGAGCGACACGCCGAGCACCGTCTTCGACTTGATGTCGTTGTAGGTCTGTTCGATCGAGTAGCCCATCATGTCCGCCAGGATGTCGCGGTACGTGCCCTTCTTGGTGACGTCGCCCGTCAGGGTCGGCATCGTGATCGTCTGCTCGCGATCCAAGAATTTGGCGTTCGCCAACGCTTCGAAGCACGCGGCGTTCACGACTTTGCACGCTTGAGCGTCTTTTTCCGTCGCGAACACGTAAGAGCCCGGTTTGGTCAAATCAAGATCCGACAGGCCTCGCACCGTGGTCGTCGCCGTGCGCAGCGGAAGATCCGCGATCAGGCGGCTCGAGCGGCCTTCGAACTGCTTCGAATCGCTGCCGATCACCTGCAAGCGCATGCCGACGCGCACTTCTTCCACCAGGCGCGGGATCACCCACAGCGAAGTGAATCGGGCGAGCTCGCCCGCGGAGTCTTTGTCATTCAGCATCTTTTCGACGGAGTCGCGAAGATCCAAAACGGCTTGCCCGGTCGCCTCGACCAAATACGTGTCTTCGGTCGGAACCGACGAACTCACGGCGGCCACCAGGTCGATGTTCGAAACGTTGTTGAAAGACTTGTAGCGGCCGTTCACGCCGTTCAAGGCGCTGATGCGCTGGCGCACGTCTTTGATGTACTCCGGGTGGCCCGAACCGATCAAACGGATCAACCAGACTTGGTTTTTGCCCATTTCGATCTTTTCGAAGATATCGCCTTTGCCCGATTTTTCGATCAGCTCTTTGTGCACGCGGAACGCGAGTTCCATCTGGTCTTTACGCGCTTGAAGGGCGGCTTCTTGAGCCTTCAGCTCTTCGTTCTTTTTAAGCGACTCGGCGTTTTGTTCGTCGAGTTGCGTTTTGTAGGCGTCGAGTTCCTGCGAGCGCGCCTGGTTTTTCGAGATCTCGAGCTCGAGTTCCGCGATGCGCTCGTGCGTCGCGGTTTCGCGCTTATCGAGTTCCGCCTTCACTTGATCTTGGACGGCTTTACTGTCCGCGCGCTGCTTTTCGATCTCGGCTTGGTTGTCCGCCTTGAGCTTGGCAAGATCCGCTTCTTGCTGCTGGATCTTCGCGTTGACCGCGTTTTGCTCTTCGACGAGCTTGGCCTTGTCCTCGGCGATTTGCTTTTGCGTTTGGGCGTGCAGCTCTTTGGCCTGCTCGACCATGGCCATTTGCGCTTTATAGTCTTTGTTCGCCTTGACCAGTTCGCCTTCGCGGCGGGCGCGGTCGTTTTCCATCTTTTTGATGTCGGCGTTGAGTTTCTCGAGCGCGGCTTTGTTTTCGGCGTCGAGTTTCTCCAGCTCCGCGATCTTGGCGGCGGACTCTTCTTGTTTAGCTTTGGACTTGGCGATTTCGGCCGCGGCCTGGGCACGGGCGTCTTTGCCATCGTCGTTCTTGCGTTCGCAACCGACGGTGAACGCCATCGCGACAAACATCGGCAGCAACACCGAGACAATCGAACGGAACTTCATTTTGATCCTCCTGAAAAGGCTTAAAAACCTAAAGCACCGATGCCGGTTGTGCAACGGATGGGCCCGCGCTCAGCTCGCGTAAAATCGTTTGTAAGCCTTTACCGGTAAGTAAAAACTACCGGTCCTGCGCAAATACGGCGTCGTTTGACGGCATTCGGTGCCTTTTCAGGTCGTTTTTCCAAGGTGGGCACGCGATTAAAGATGGATGGCCATGGCACTCCGGTTGCCCTAGTGCCTTAGGTGATGGGTTTTGCGCGCGGCGCCCTGGCGCTCTTTATATTGGCGGGCTTTTCGGTGGCGGCCGCGGCTTCAGAGCCGCCGGTTCGCCGCTTCGCCGACAAGTCGACGATGTCCTTATATGAGATGGCCTCGCGCGCGGTGGTGAGCGCCTTTCGCGCCTGCCCCGTCGAGATGGCGATGGCCGCGGGCGACCGCATGATCGCGTTTTTGCCGTATATGGGCACGGCCAACGCCGACGAGATGATCACTTTGCCCGGTGAGGACGGCTCGGAAACCCATATCGTGATTCCGGCCAGTGAGTGCGCCGAGCAATTCGCCCTGGTGCGCGAGATCCGCGATGAGCTGCGAACCCGCAGGGAATATAGATCAAGGATCATCGAGGCGCCCTACTCCAAACTCGATCGGTGCCGCCGCAATCCGTTTTTACGCGATTCGAAGTGGTCCTGCTTCTAGAGTAAGCTGGCTCACCAGCGTGTTGATAAAGCCCCGAGCGGCATGCGCGCTCAATCGCCAAAGTCGGCCGAGCTGATTCCGTCAACACGGTGGTAAGCCAGTTTAGAATTCAAACGAGAGTTTTGGGCACTCGACGATCACGCCTTCGACGCGAACGGGCCGGCCGTCGGCGCGACGGATTTCCTTTGGGCGGTAGTTCTCGCCCAAATCGACGTGAATGAATTCGAACTCGATGAATAGACGACCGTCTTCCTCGGTCACCAAGCGATAACTGCCTTGGGCGTCGTCGGCCGCGCAATTCAAGACACCTGTTTCGTTCTCGACGGGCAAGCAAGCCGCTCCGGACATGACGGTGCCGCCCGCGCTGTCGCGCGACTCCAAAAACCGCATCATGCCGCCGGTGGGGATCGTCGTGACCGAGCGCCATACCGTGTTTTTCGATATGCCTTGCGACATCAACGGACGCGCC
>DAISHW010000225.1:4398-4817 GCA_036822295.1 Bdellovibrionales bacterium
ATTTGAATTGGTGGCAAATGTTTCCGCCGCCCGACGCGGGCGCGCGCGAAAGCACGCTTTTGGCGTTGACGGTGTTCATCAGGAAAATCATCAAGGCTTCAATCATTGCTGCACTTCGTGGTGTGTTCGGGTTTATGGAATTTCTCAGGACCGTAGTTCATAAGGAGCGTGGGGCCGTTCTTCACGAACTCTTTCATGACCCAACGATTTTTGTTTTCCATCGACTCGCAGCCGCCGCTGCTGGGGAATGCGGCGATGTGCACGGGTTTGCCAGAGGCCGTGTCGTTGTTCGAGCTATGCAGGCCATAGTTCTGCAAACGTGGCGCCGGACATTTTTCCATCACGTCAGAGGGGACTGCCTCGCAGCGCGGATCATTGGCCTTCCAATCCAATTTTCTGGCATAGGTGGAATACAGGCG
>DAISHW010000226.1:0-4719 GCA_036822295.1 Bdellovibrionales bacterium
TCATGGAACGGAGCCGGGCAATTTCTCCGATCGGAGCCACCGCAGCGCCTTTAACTCCGCGACGACTAATTTGTCCTTATCGCGTCCCATCTTCTCCTTTGCCTTGATTAAAGCGTCGACGGAGATGACACGGCATTTGCGACCAAAAATATCTATCTCCACAGAGTTCTTTTTTACCTGCTCAAAATTTCCAACTTCAGTGACTTGGCTAATGATGTCCAGGACCCCAAGATCCGTTTCAAGATAGATGTTCTGCAGGTTCGTGAGATCGTTAGGCTCGGTGAGAAAAGAAGGTTTGAAGTTCGGATTCATTCGATGTCTGGGGTGAAGGTCTTTTAGGGCTAGCCGCAGCTTTTCTACTTGAGCCGGAGTCACAAGCGCACAAATGTCGAGATCTCGAGTAACTTGGGTCGAACCATGAACTACTCCCGCAAATCCACCGATAAGAACAAAATCGATTTCATTTTCAAGAAGGACTTGAAGAAGATTATTGAGATTGTTCATAAACTTTTTGGCCCGCCCGGGCCAATTCGCTACATAACTCGAGGCCTGCTTGATGTTCGATGAGTAGTTGCTCTGGAGTTAGGCGAAGATTTCTCTCGAGTTGAATCATATCGACATCCGAAGTTTCGAGCCAAGTCATTGTATAGTCCGTGATCTGCTTCAGCAATTCGATCGACCGAATGGGATTGCCAAGTTCCATGGCATGATCGGCATCTTCTGCGACAAAGCTATCTGCCGGTAAAAATCGAGCTGCGAGTTCATACCTGGGATCAGCTTTACCAATGATGACGAGGCTTCTTGGTTGGGTGTTTTTCAAAATTGCCCATTTGTTGTGAAGCGAAGGGCATTGCCAAACAATTTGCGCAGGATGAATGAGGTTCTTCTCTAAAGCGCAGGCAACGGAGTAAGTCCCGAGCGAGCGAGCGACAAGCGTATGAACACCCTTATTAAAACGTGACTGGAGTTGTTGAAAAAGAGATTCGGCGTCGTTTTGCACGTAGCGATACGCATCGTCTTCAGTCGGAAGAGAGGTCCAATTCTTGTTGTCTGCATACAAACTATCGATGGTCAGAACTTGGTGACCCGATTTGAGCAAAGATTGAATGAGGAAATAGAGAAGAGGTTGCCTACAGGAATATCCAGCTCCGGGCACGACAACAGCGAGATGACTTGACGGCGATTCATCTCCGAGGAGCGAGGCTTTGATTTCCCCCGACGGCACATGAAATAGAATTGGATCAACTTCGAATTGAGCCACGCCGGAAGGTTACTCCGTCACTTGATATTGTGAAAGTTCATTTTGAATCAAGCTGGCGTGCCTTCCTCGATGAAATTCGAACTCTTGTTCTTCAGAGGTACGCGGCATAAGCTAGTGAAAGAACTGGCCTTCTAGTTATGCGGAGAACAATCACCAGAGCCGCAACCTACTTGGAGAACATTGTTCTCGTCAATTTTGTTCTCCAACTTTAGAGTTCGAATAACGTCTCGTTGGGCGCCGCATCTTTCTCAAAGAACGGTACAGCAGGATTGAAAAACCCACTTAATTCCATAAAATAGCAATTTGGTCACCCCTTCATAAATCGAGATTGCTATGGCGAAAAAGAAATCTGCAAAGAAACAGAAGGCGCACCCGTGGCGCATGTGCCCGGGCGGTGAACATTGGGTTACGACCCATTCGCGGCGCACGAAAAGTGGGTCGACTCAGGTTACCGGCCATTGTCGAACCAATCCTTCCCGTAAAGATCAGATCTATTCCGGAGAGCTTAAGCATATTTCGGATGACTACTTTTCTGATATTGAGGGAGGGCCCATGGCCGACAATCTTGGATTTAAATATCGCGGGAATAAGTATGATGAAGCCATTGCGGGATGGACAAAGTATTGGAATGAGGTTCTGTCGCCGGATGAGCCGTTGGAACCGAATTTGGTAAAAGCTCTTATTGCCACCGAGTCCGGGTTTGATCGTGAGGCGAAAATACGAGCCGGTAAGAAAGCGGGCTGGGCTCGTGGCCTTATGCAGGTCACGGACTGGGCGTTAGAAATTCTAAAAGATGAAAAGGGTGAGTTGCGGGATCATCTCATCGACTTAGGTCAAAAGGACATAACAGACGCATCTCTGAATATCGCGGCCGGTGTCCGATGGTTGCACCGTAAACGTGAGACGGCGTCGGCAAAATTGAAGCGTCAGGCGACATGGATTGAAGCTGCCGCCGATTACAAATCGTATCTTGGGCAATGGCGGAAAGACCCTGGCCATAAGCAAATGAATAGATTGGTGGATTTTTACGAAAGGCTTAAGAAGTGAAAAAATATATTGTGGCTCTTGGTGTGCTTGTTGGATGTGCCTCGGCTTTTGGCTTCACATATGCCCAGTTGCTTAGCGAGAATGATATGGAATTTCAGCGTATCGACAACGCCAATGGCGTGGCGTTAGGGTCGGAACTGAAGAGCGAGCATCCGTGGGGATCTTACAATCAATGGCAGTGTTTTCACATGTCCCAGATCGAACTTACATGTGCCGACTATGATCATGGCACTTTGGTTCCAAGTATCAGCGTCGCGACCGAAAGAGAGATTTTTCTTTTTGATACGCATGTGGAGGACCGCTTGGATTGCGAACAGACTTTATCTTCCTGGCGGCGATTACTCGCTGGCGGGAGTGAAGCTTGTATCTTCGCCGCTCATATGCCCGACGTCGATTTGGATTCGGATGGGGATCTGCCGCAATCTTTATGGTACATTAATCGGCTGAAGGGCGTTGGCGGCTACTGGAATTTATTCGAAGAAAGTCTCGAATTTCAGGATTGATTTATTATTGGAACGAATCAAGCGGTTGGGGCGGCTGATGAAAGTGCAGGAACTGATAGAGAAGTTAAGAACCTTTGATCCCGAGTCCTTAGTTGCCGACATCCGTTCCGTTGGGGCCGAACAGTTTTCTGACCTTCCAGAACCTACAATTCCTGGCTATAAGGTGTTTATCAAGAGCAACAACAATAATGGCCTTGTAGACCTTCTGGATAAAGGCTTGCCGGACGTACTCCAAGTCTTCAGGCGGTAGTCCATAAGTCTCTCTTCTACTTAAAGTGGCGATTTATAACAGCACTTCTTATGGATTTTAACTTCTTTAACTTTTTCCAACTTGTCATCCGGAATAAATACGAGATGCCAGTTCTCTTTATTTTCTCCTGGAAAGGGCATGATTTTGTAGGCGTAAATGGTATCACTAAAGAAATAGCTATCGGGATCGCCGAGTTCTCGGCGAACATCCTTTCTGTTTTTACCCACATACAGAGATCGTTTCACGATCTCGACCGCCATGGGAGCCCGCTTTGACAGATCACCGGCTTTGAACTGTTCAATGTTCAGGGGCAGCGTACCCCATTTTTTTTCGGCCTCCGAAGCGTTCATGAACTCGGCCGCAAAGTAAGAGGATGCGTAGACGGCAAATCCAACAAGAAGGATAGTGCTGAGAACTGCAAATGATGGTTTGAGTCTTTTCATTTTGGCTCCTTCGGGATCGGTAAACCGGGTTTGAGCACTTGAAGTTTTTTGGACCGTAGTTCTTCAAGTCCTTTCGCTTCGATATTTTTTTGATTCCAACGTTTTTCCTTAATCAAGGATTCAGCCGCGGCTTGGCCTCGGTCGTTATTATTCATGTCCATTTGACGTTCGATATCTGGTTGGATCTGGCTTGCTCGAGACTCATCGAATCTTTGAATCCTAAAGCTGTCCATCGTCTTTTCGGTATGTCCCAGTCTTTGCGCGGTTTCCTGGCGTTTGAGCTGGCGGTGTATTGCTTTTTGTAAGAGATGAACTGAACTTTCCAGCGCGGATTTTGATTCTTACTCTTACTCTTACTCTTACTCTTAAGCTCTCGAATGTAATAACCCATGCTCACCGCCTTTCATAAGTATTTCTGACGTTTGCGTGGGCAGCTTAATGCTTTACTTATATTAAAATATAGGATATATATAAATATAAGATCAAAGGCGGGGCGTGGGTGTGAAGAAAAGCTGGTCGGTGGAGTTGACGGATGAGGCGGAAAAGGAGCTTCGAACGAGTTTTAAGACCGGTAAAGTCACATCCGAAGACGTTAAGGTTATTAAACGCTGGATCGTAGATGTCGAAGAGCAAGGTTTGGATTTCGCCCAACGTAAGCCGGATTGGCGGGACCATGAGCTGGATGGCCAATGGAAAGGCCACCGGGCGATTTCGTTTTCATATTCGGGCCGGGTTATTTATCGGATCGAGAATGAGAAAATTATTGTGCGGGTCGTTCGAGTGACGGCGGATCATGATTATAAGAAATAAGGAGCTAGACTATGGGTAAAAGAATGATGGATGTTTTGGATGAGTTGGTTCCCGAGGGCGCCACGCCGGGCGAAATGTTGCGGGCTCTGAGAAAGCGCGAAGGACTGACGCTGGAAGATATGGAGCAGATTACCGGCATTCGCGATAATAATTTGAGCGCCATTGAAAACGATCGCATCGAGATGAGCCAGCATTATGCGGAAATGTTCGCGGCCGCCTTGGATGTTCATCCTATGATCTTTCTTTATCCGAACGGAAAGTTTGAAAAGACCTCGGAGCTGAAGAAAATAGAAAAGCTGGCGGCCAAGTTTCGTCGGCACGGCTAGATACAGTCAAACTGGATGAAAGCGACCTCAAGGAATTGAAGCAGGTTGAGGTATTGGTGCGAAAGTTAAAGGCATTGGG
>DAISHW010000227.1:0-4706 GCA_036822295.1 Bdellovibrionales bacterium
GACAACCGATTTTTCAGGTCCGGCGACAGCATCGCCCCGCCGTCCACCACGGGACCCGTCTGCGCGGGAACTTGAAATTCCGCGTGAGCGTGCAGACAGATCAAACCGGCGAAGAGCAGCGCTTTGAGCATCTTAGAATTTGACCTCGGGCGCCGATTCCACGCGCTGCTTTTCCTCGGGCGCGAGATCCCACTGGGCCTTTTTGGCCTTGCGGTAAAAAATCATGTTCGTGAAATTGGTCGGCGGAACGGTGATCAGATTGTTGAAACCTTGAATCGCCTCGATCAAACGCTGACGGGCGATCGTGATGCGATTCTCGGTGCCCTCGAGCTGCGCTTGCAGGTCGCGGAAATTCGCATCGGCTTTCAAATTCGGATACTGCTCGGACACCACCATCAGGCGCCCCAAAGCTTGCGACAGCTGCCCTTGCGCTTTTTGATATTCCGCCACCTGCTCGGGCGACGCGTTCGCGGCGTCGATGGTCATTTGCGTGGCCTTCGCGCGCGCCGAGATCACGGCTTCGAGCGTGGCCTTTTCATGACCGGCATAGCCCTTGACCGTGTTGACCAGGTTCGGAACCAGGTCGGAGCGGCGCTTGTATTGGTTGGTCACTTCGCTGGTCGCGGCCTCGACCGCGTTTTCGGATTGCGGGATCGACTGCACGCCGCACCCGGTGATCAGCAAGGTCGAGGTCAGAAGCAGGGATATGAAGAAACGATTGGCCATTTTGGGCTCCTCCAAAAACGAATGAAGGCGAAAGCTTAGCACCGACCCGGACGTCCGTCGAGTCCCCTTGCACGGACTCAATCCTTAAGCGTCAAATGCCGATATTTCCATCATGGGCAGCAAATTCGTCATCTCGCATCTGGATCAACAACTCGGGCCGTTCTCCGAAGAGGAGCTGCGCGCGCGCTGGTTGAACGGCGAACTCTTGCCCATCGACTACGTTTACGATGAAGGCAAACAAGACTGGCTGCTGATTCCCGATCGCTTCGCGTGGGCCGCGACGGCGACCCAGAACGTCACTCCTCCGCCGATCAAAGAGATGAAGAAGCGCCGCCCGCCGGCGCCCAAAGTGGAAATCGCCGGCTCATCGCTGCTCAAGGAATGGAAGAAGGCCGAAGGCAATCAAGGCGCGAAGGTCAAAATCGTCGACGGCGTCGGCGAATTCGATCTGTCGCCGCTGAGTCCCGGTCAAGTCGAACTCGTGCTGCAAGACGCCTCGAGCAGTTTCGTGAAAATGCAAGAACCGCTGAAGATTCACGTGCGCTCGCCGGAGCCCGAGGAAATCGTCTGGACCATCGCCGCGCAACAGACCGTCGGCCAAGACGTCGAAGTCGCGCTCAAAGCCGTCGATGCGAACGGCACCGTGTGCGGGCATTTCAACGCTGAGCTCACGATCGATATCCAAGCCGAAGCCGGGCGCGAACAGCGCGTGCGACTCCAAAACGGCGTCGCCGCCATTCGCTTCCATCACACCAAAACCGAAACTTGGAAACTCACGCTCAACCATAGCGGAGAAAAAAAGCTGCGCCTTCCCCGGCCACACTCGCTGTCCTGGTTGCCCGGTCCGGCCGTGCGTCTGGTATTGGACGGGCCGCCGTCCCTGGTCGCCGGCCAACCCCTGAAAGTGCAGGTCAAAGCCGTCGACGCCTATGGGAATCTGGCCAAAACCTTCCAAGGTACGGTCATCCTTGAAGTGAAGGCCTCGTAAGCCCCCGGCCCCTATAACGCTCGCGGCGCTAGACAAGCCTGTAAGCCTTTCATAACCGGTGCCCCTCAGCGTCACTTTAAGGCGCCCGGGCCATGGCACACATCGTGTAATACCCGAACCCGAACAGACCGCATGGAGGTGGTTATGAATTCCAAGAAATGGAACCTGTTAATACTTGCGAGCGCGGCATCCCTGATGCTCTCGGCTTGCGGACACAACGACGACAACGATAACGAACCGACTTCGCCTTACACGGGCGTATGGGTGAACGCGGACGCGATGTCCGTGTACCAAAGGTACGGCGGCGATTCGAAAATGTTCTGCCGCAAAGTGCTCTACAGCTACCGCATGCACGGCATCAGCGAAGAATATGAAATCGGTTTGAACGCGATTTCGGTGCGCAGCTCCGGCGAAGTTTATGAGTATCACCCCACCGACCGCGTGACGGACAAAAACTATCGCAAAAACAACTTCATCGGGGTCGTGGCCAACGACGGCCGTTTCACCGAGAAGCGCGACGTGACCTACGCGTCCTACGACATCGACTATGAAAACGACGGGTACGGCGTGTACCGTTTGCCTTCGGCCGGCAACTTCAGCCTGACCGAAACGAACGTCATGCGCGTTTACACCTCGAACAACGCCCGTTTGACTTACATTCGTTCAACCGACGCCGAGATGCTGGAATACTCGCATCGTCTGGTCGATTGCATGGACGGCAACCGCGATCGTTGGAAGAAACGCTTCAAGCATCGTGAAGAACTGCAATGTGACATCGACCAAGAAAACGACTGCGACGGCGGAAAAATTGAATAAAGGTTTTGGGTCCCTCTAGTCCTCCTGATTCCTCCATGCACACTTAAAGCTCAGGCTCGCTGTTCGAGTCTGAGCTTTTTTCTTTGTTCGGCGGCTTTGAACCGGCGAATCTCGGCTTCCGTCTCGGGCAGCACGGGTGGAATCGGAGTCGGCCGGCTGTTCTTGTCGAGCGCGACAAACGTAAGATATGCCGAGGCCGTGTGATAGACCTTCTTCTCGATCGGATTTTCGGCGTCGATCCGTACGCCCACTTCCATGCTCGTGCGGCCGGCGTAATTCACGCTGGCCTTCAAGTTCACGATCCAACCTTTGTAAACCGGCGCCACGAAGTTCAGCGCGTCGATGCTGGCGGTGACCACCGGCATACCCGAATGACGTTGGGCCGCGATAGCCGCCGCGATATCGACCCACGAAACGATCACGCCCCCGAAAATGCTATCGAGCGCGTTGGTGTGCTGAGGCAACACAAGTTCAGTCATGATCACACGCGATTGGGAAACAGGAATTGGCTTCATAGGCTTAAAGGATACCCCAAAAATAGAGAAAGAGCCTTTCGGCTCTTTCTCGTGGAACAATTCAGATTCTGACTTCGGAGGGAGAGATAACGCACTGTAGCCAGAAAACGGTACGTAGTTCCAAATTCGGAACTACGTCCCTTTTTAAACTCCGGCGTCGTTGCCGAAATCGTTGCGGCGCATTCCGCCAATATTGCCTGCGCCGGTGGCCAGGCTGGTGGTGCCAGAGGGGGTGCTGGAACCCATATTGATGGAGTTGTTCTGCTCGATAGCCGGTTTTTCTTCTTTTTCGACGAAGCCGAGATGGGGCAAGCACCATACGATGAGTTGCGCGCGCGACTTCACGTTCATTTTTTTATAGATGTTGGTCAGGTGGAACTTGACCGTCTTTTCCGTGACGAACAATTGGTTGGCAACTTCCTTGTTCGACAGTCCTTTTGTCACCAGTTCCGCGACTTCCGCTTCTCTGTTCGACAAACCTTTTTGAATCAGGACATCTCTGAGCATCCTTGCTCCCTCCCCTTAATTGTTATTGGAACCCTCGACCCTAGTCGTTAAGCGTATCGGCCAGTTTCCGTACCAGCCTCGACCGCCTGAATTAAAGTCTACAGATTTTCGTACTGCACGCAAGGGGGAAAATATCGACCAGACCGGACAAAAAACTAACCGAAGCCGGTCGAAAGCCGAACCTCGCGACAACACTCGGGAAGGTTTATGTTACAAGCTTGATTTGTAAACGCGCGAGGCGCTCTTCGACCTCTCCGAAAGGCCGGACCGCGAACACGTCCTCGACCTGTTGCCCCCACGTGTGGGCCCTGGCCCATCGTAAAGAGAGTCCTTCTTCGAACAGCACGGAAGCCGCGGTCAACAACAGCCCGCGCTGGTCTTTCCCCCGGAAGCTCAAGATCCACTCGTCTTCGTCTTGAGCGATCAACTCGACGCTTTGGAACTGCACCTTCGGCAGCGTCTGGCCGTCCGCGCTCGACTCGAAACTCAACCACTTGGCGATTTGCCGAGTGGGTTTTTCGGTGCGCACGCAGAACCAATCGTACACGCCGACGTCCGGCAACGTGTGGACCGAGGACAGCTGGATCGACAACCCGAGCCCGAAGAGTTTTCGCACGAAACCGAAGAACAAACCGGGTTTGTCCTCGCGCCGGTGAAAGCGGATCCACACGCGCTTGTTGGGCGCGCGCCAGATTTTGACCGGCAAATCTTCTTTGGCTTTGCGAGCGGCTTCCAGGTCTTCGAGCAGGATTTTCGGCGCCACCATTTGCATAAGGAGCGGATCGAGCGCGAGCAGGGTCTCTTCGGAAACCTTGAGCTTCTTGCGCTTGATGAACGCCAAGTGACGATGCAGGCTCACCGCTTCGGGTGAGTTCATGCTCTTGACCAAATTGTTCAGCAGTTGCGCTTTCCACGGCGTCCAAGCTTCGGGGTTGGTGGCGCGAATGTCGATCGCGGTGAACAACGCAAGGAGCGTCAGCCGGCGGCCTTCGACACCGCGCTGGAAGAGTCGCTTCCAGGTCGATTGCGCTTGCGGGTTTTGGCGGAAGGCCGCGGTGCTGAGCAGAAGATGGTTTTCGACCAGCCAGCGCACGTCGGCGGTCAACGCTTCGCCTGAGCCCCAGGCGCCCAAGTATTGATCGACGAGCTTGGCG
>DAISHW010000228.1:0-335 GCA_036822295.1 Bdellovibrionales bacterium
CAAGGACTTTCGCGGCGCGGTCGTCAAAGTCCGGTCGACCAGGCAAGCGCTTGATCAACTGGCCTCAAGGTACTTCGGTCAACCCGCCGAGCGGCTCTTCTGTATCGGCGTGACCGGCACCAACGGCAAGACGACCGTCACGTACATGGTCGAAAAGATCCTGAATCATTTCGGCTGGCCCACGGGCGTCATGGGCACGATCGATCATCACCTGCTCGGACATCGCTTCGAGAGCCATCTGACCACGCCCGATCCGCTCACGCTCCAGCGCCGTCTTAAAGAATTCCTGGCGCTCGGCGCCCGCGCCGCCGCTTTCGAAGTCAGCTCCCATGCGC
>DAISHW010000228.1:345-4706 GCA_036822295.1 Bdellovibrionales bacterium
AACAGGCGCGGGTCGAAAGCCTGCCGTTCGCGGTCGGCGTGTTCACGAACTTCACCCGCGATCATCTGGACTATCACCAAACGATGGAGCCTTACTTCGCCCCCAAAGAGCGGCTCTTCTCGGAGCTGCTCGGCCGCCATCCGACGACCGCGGTCGCGATCCTGAACGGCGACGATCCCGCCGTTCGCCGCACCCGTGTAAAAGAGGGCGTAACGACCTGGCTCTTCGGCGAAAAAGACGCCGACTTCACCTTCCGCATTCTTCGTCAGGATCTGAGCGGCAGCTTCTTTCACCTGGCCACTCCGCGCGGCACCACCGAAATTCATCTTCCGTGCACGGGCCGGCACAATGTTTACAATGCCGTCGCGGCCGTCGCGGCCAGCTTGGCCGCGGGCTGCTCGCTCGAAACGGCCGGTCAAGCTCTCGCCACGTTTTACGGCGCTCCGGGGCGGCTCGAGAAAGTCGCCAATCAAAAAGGTCTGCATATCTTCGTGGATTACGCGCACACCGACGACGCCCTTCGTACGGTTTTGCGCGCGCTCCATGAAATGCGCCAGGCCGGCGGATCCCAAGGCCGTATCCTCACCGTTTTCGGATGCGGCGGTGATCGCGATCGCGGCAAGCGCCCGCTCATGGCCAGGGCCGCGGCCGAAATTTCGGACGCGATCCTCATCACCTCGGACAATCCGCGCGGCGAGGATCCGAACGCGATCATTTCCGAGATCAAAAACGGAATTCCCGCCGAGTGGAACGGTCAACTCAAGGTCGAACCCGATCGCAAAAAAGCTCTTGCGCTGTCCTTGCAAATGGCGCGCGAAGGTGATGTGATTTTAGTGGCTGGTAAGGGTCATGAGGATTACCAGATCATCGGAACGCAAAAGCTCTCGTTCTCCGACGTCAAAATCATCGGCGAATTGTTGGGCTGACGCCTAACCCGCAGGGGATGACGTGGCCGGTTCTTGGACATGTACGCTCGACGAATTGGTGCTGGCCACCGGCGGGATGGCGTTGTCCAAAACGCACGCGAGCTTCTCCCGCGTTTCCACCGACACGCGCGACGATCTGAAAGGCCGACTCTTCATTCCGCTCAAGGGCGATAAATTTGACGCCCACGATTTCGTCACCCAAGCCGTCGAAAAAGGCGCCGCCGCCGTCGTCGTGCAAAACATCCGCGAGGAATGGCGCCCGCTCTTCGCCAGGGCCTCTTTCATAAAGGTCGGCGACACGCTTCAAGCGCTGCAAGGGCTCGCGCGCTTTTGGCGCCGCAAGCACAAATACAAAGTCATCGCCATCACCGGCTCGAATGGCAAGACGACGACCAAAGAATTCACCTACGCGCTCCTGAAACCGCATTTCCGGGTTCATGCCTCGAAAGGCAGCTTCAACAACCATTGGGGCGTTCCGCTCTCGATCCTGGCCGCCGACAGCTCCCATACGCATCTGGTGCTCGAGATGGGGATGAACCATGCCGGCGAAATCTGGAAGCTCTGCGCGATCGCCGAGCCCGACGTCAGCGTCGTCACCACCGTGGGGCGCGCGCACATCGGTGAGTTGGGCAGCCAAGCCAACGTCGCCCAGGCCAAAGAGGAAATTTACGTCGCCACGCCCAAAGCCACGCATGTGTTCAACGTCGACAACGAGTGGACCATGCGCATGCAAACCCGCTCGCATAGCAAACAAATCCAGTTTTCATCCTTCCGCCCCAAAGTCGACGTCAGTTTACGGGCGCAAAAAATGAACTGGGACGGTCTTGAAATCAGCGGCACGATCCAGGGCGTGAACGGACAGGCGTCGGTGCCGGTGCTCGGACGCCACAACGTGGTCAACCTGATGGCCGCGGCCGCCCTCGGGTTGGCGGCGGGGCTTTCTCCGGCCGCCGTATGGAAGGGTCTTGGCGCGATCACCGATTCGGCGTGGGGCCGCAATCAAATGCTGAAGTTGCAAAACGGCGACCGCGTTCTGTTCGACGCCTACAACGCCAATCCCGACAGCGTGCACGCGCTCATCAAAAATCTTTACGAGATGGAAATCGAAGGCCGCAAGTTCTTGATCCTGGGCGATATGCGCGAACTCGGTGAGTTCAGCGAGGCCGCCCATGAAGAGATCGGCGAGAAGGCCGCGGCCATTCCCTTTGAAGCCGTGTGGTTCATAGGCGCTTTCGCGAAATCCTTCTGGAAGGGGTTCGAAAAATGCCGTCCGGCGCCCCTGCCGTTTTCGAGCGCCCAAGTCGAAGCCGGTATCGCTAAAAAATTTTTGGATCTGCTGCGCGCGGGCGACTTGGTCGCCATCAAAGGTTCGCGCGGCATGGAACTCGAACACGTTCTGGACGGCTGGCCATTGGCGACGCCGCTCGGATCGAAACCTTAGGAGAATTTCGTTTCATGCTTTATAAAATCCTGGCCGAATCGACGGAAAGCTTATCGGCCCTGAACGTTTTCCGCTACATCACGTTCCGCACGTTCCTTTCGTTTTTCACCGCGTTCCTGGTCTGTTGGCTCGCGGGTCCGTACTTCATCAGTCATTTGCGCAAGCGCCACTTCGGCCAAAGCATTCGCGACGACGGTCCGCAGACGCATAAGAAAAAACAAGGCACGCCCACGATGGGGGGCGGCCTCATCCTCTTCGGCGTGCTCATTCCCACCTTGCTCTGGGTCGACTTGTGGAATCCTCTCGTCTGGGGCGTGCTCATCGTCACGTTCGGTTTCGGCCTGATCGGTTACTGGGACGACTGGTTGAAGGTCAGCAAGAAGAACGCCAAAGGCGTGAAGGGCAAGATCCGCTTGACGGGTGAGTTCCTGATCTCCGGCGCCGTGATTTACTGGCTGGTGCAAATGGGACATATGCAACCCATCGTGACGTTCCCCTTCTTCAAGCAGGTGAGCTTGGATCTCGGTTGGTTTTACGTGATCTTCGCCTCGCTCGTCGTCGTCGGCTGCGCGAACGCGGTGAATCTGACCGACGGACTCGACGGCCTCGCCATCGTGCCGGTCATGATCAATGCCGGAACGCTGGCGATCTTCGCGTATCTTGCCGGCCACGCGCGCATCGCCGAGTATCTTTCGATTCCCTACATCGCCGGAACCGGGGAACTCACGGTGCTGGCCGGCGCGGTCGTCGCCGCCGGTATGGGCTTTTTGTGGTTCAACACGTATCCCGCGCAAGTCTTCATGGGCGACGTGGGTTCGCTTTCACTCGGCGGGTTTCTCGGCATCGTCGCGGTGATCTCGCAAAATGAATTGCTTCTTGTTCTCTTAGGGGGCGTGTTCGTGGCCGAAGCGCTTTCCGTCATTACCCAGGTCGCGAGCTTCAAACTCACGGGCAAAAGGGTCTTTAAAATGGCGCCTCTGCATCACCATTTTGAACTTGGCGGTTTGGATGAAACCAAAATCATCGTGCGTTTCTGGATCATCTCGATCTTGCTCGCTGCGTTGTCCCTGGCGACTTTGAAGCTTCGCTAGGATTCGCGATCCACAAAACTCGGCCGGAGCCTAGTTTTCCCCTGTTCCCGCATTCGGGTTTTGTGCTAAGTATCGACCTCTTGAGGTAAATCATGGAATTCAGCGATCTGAAAGATAAGCGCATCCTTATCGTCGGTTTGGCCAAAACCGGCGTTTCCCTAGCTAACTTCCTTTGTCGACACGGCGCTCAGGTCACCATCAGTGACCATAAATCGAAGGCCGAACTCTCAGGCTTCCTTGAGAAGCTCGACGGCATGCCGGTCACGCTCGAACTCGGCGGCCACACTCCGAAGACGTTCCTGAATCAGGATTTGATCGTCTTGAGTCCCGGCGTGCCCCCGCATTTGAAAATCTTCGACTATGCCCGCAGCCAAGGCGTCAACGTCACCGGCGAAATCGAGTTCTGCACGCAGTTCTTGAAAGAGCCGATCATCGCGGTCACCGGCACGAACGGCAAGACCACGACGACTCACCTGATTCACACCTTCTTGCTCGAGTCGGGTGTCAAATCGTGGGTGGGCGGCAACTTCGGCGAGCCGCTCAGCGATTACTTGATGAAAGACGAGCGCGCCGAGGTGCTGGTGCTCGAGGTTTCCAGCTTCATGCTCGAGCACGTGCAGAAATTCAATCCGAAGAACATCGTCTTCATGAACTTGGCCGAAAACCACCTGGATCGTTACCGCACGATGGAAGAGTACGTGAACGCGAAACGCAAAATTTTCTTGAACACGCATCAGGGCACGACCAGCATCCTGAACGCCGACGACAACGCGGTGGTCGAGCTGGCCCGCGATCCCATGGTTCAGCGCGGCCGCATCTTCTACTTCTCGCGCAAGCCCGCGCTCGAAGACCAGATCATGAACATCGGCGGCGCGGTCACGATCAAAAATCAAGTGCGCGTCC
>DAISHW010000229.1:0-4676 GCA_036822295.1 Bdellovibrionales bacterium
TCGTGGGTTCGACGTCGCCCGCGGGCGCCGCGGCTTCAGACGCTCCCTGGTATTCGACCCGGCCATCGACATGAACGAGCAGCTGCGCGCCGCAACCCTCGCATTCGATCAGTCCGAAATCGTCTTTCACTTCCTTCGCGCACAGCGGGCATTGGGCCATGCTTCATTGTAGAGGGCGCATGAGTCCCTTTTAAAGTACGGCCCGAGCGTCTCTGGACTTAAGCCCCGCGGGGCCCCGGCGGTTTAGAATTTGATTTTCTTTTTCTTGCCGTCTTTTTTCATGCGGCGACGCTGTTCGCGGTTCGGACCGGGACCATCGTCGCCGTCGGGCGGACCGTAGCTGTACTGCATAGGCCCGCCGGAATTCAACGGCGGCGCCGCTTCGACGGCCGAAGGTCCCGGGCGCGCGCCCGTGTTGATGTAGGCGTTCGGATTTTCATCGGCACCCGCGTAGCTCAACCCCGATTGATCGAGCTCGTGCCGCTCATTCAGAACCTGCCGCGCGCGATCCTGGCTGACCAAGCGGATCTTCAGCAGTTTCTCGACCGTCTCTTGCTCGATGCCGGCGTTGAGTTCTTGGAACGCCGTGAAGGCTTCTTTCTTGTATTCGATCAAAGGATCTTTTTGCGCGTGCGCGCGCAAGTGAATGCCCTCTTTCAGATGATCGATGCGCTCCAGATGTTCTTTCCAGCGCTGATCGATCGTTTGCAAAAGTAGCATGCGCCCGAGTTGATCGAAGAAACCGCCGATCTCGGCCTTTTGGCGGTCGTACGCCTCTTTGACCTTGGCGCCGAGCATATCGGTGATTTGCTGAGCCGACAGGCCTTGCAGTTCACTCTCGCTCAACTGAATGCCGAACTGACGCTGCACCGAAAGCATAAGGCCTTCGATGTTCCACGAATCGCGCTTGCCGTCTTCGGGAATGAAGGCGTCCAAAGTCGCCGACGTCACTTCCGAGAGCATGTCCAAGAGCTTGCGCTCCAGATCCTCGCCCGCCAAAATCTGGCGCCGCAAAGAATAGATCGCGGTCCGCTGTTGGTTCATCACATCGTCGTATTCGATCAAGTGCTTACGGATATCGAAGTTATGACCCTCTACCCGCTTCTGCGCGTCCCGCACGGCGTTCGAAACCATGCGCGCCGTGATGGGCTCGTCCTCATCCACCTTGAGCATGGTCATGATTTTCTGAATGCGCTCACCGTTGAAAATGCGCATCAAGTTGTCTTCGAGCGACAGATAGAATTTCGATTCCCCCGGATCGCCCTGGCGACCGGCGCGGCCGCGCAGCTGATTGTCGATACGACGCGACTCGTGGCGCTCTGTGCCCATGATGTACAAGCCGCCCGCCGCGATCACGTCTTTCTTTTCACTCTCACAAAGGTCGCGATATTTCTTTTCAACCTCGGCGATCTTTTCCTCGGGCGCGTCGTGGCCGATCTCGGCCTTGGCCATGAACTCGGCATTCCCACCCAGCAAGATATCGGTTCCGCGGCCCGCCATGTTCGTCGCGATGGTGACGCCGTTTTTACGGCCGGCTTGCGCGACGATCTCGGCCTCGCGTTCGTGATGTTTCGCGTTCAAAACGTTGTGCGTGATGCCTTCGTTCTTCAGCATGCGCGACAGGCGCTCGGACTTTTCGATACTCACCGTACCGACCAAAACCGGCTGACCTTTGACATTGCGCTCGCGAATGTCTTTGGCCATCGCGCGGAATTTCGCGGCTTCGTTCTTGTAGACGACGTCTTCCAGATCCTTACGGCTGATCGCGCGGTTGGTCGGAATGACTTGCACGTCCAGGTTGTAGATCTTTTTGAATTCGACCGCTTCGGTTTCGGCCGTACCGGTCATGCCGGCCATCTTGTTGTACATGCGGAAGTAGTTCTGGAAGGTGATCGTCGCGAGCGTTTGGTTCTCGTTGCGCACTTTCACTTTTTCCTTCGCCTCGATCGCTTGGTGCAGACCGTCCGACCAGCGGCGTCCCGGCATCAAACGGCCCGTGAATTCGTCGACGATGACGATCTCGCCGTCCTTGATCATGTAATCGACGTCGAGTTTGTAGAGGTGATGCGCTTTCAAAGCCTGGTAAATATGGTGCAAGAGATCGATGTACTCGGGGTCGTACAGATTGCCGATGCCGAGCAGTTGCTCGACCTTGGCGTTCCCCTCTTCGGTCAAACTCGCGGTCTTCGACTTCTCTTCCATCGTGAAGTGCACGTCGAGTTTCAGATGCGGGATGACCTTGTCGATCTCGCCGTACTTCTCGGTGGAATCGTCTTTGGGGCCCGAGATGATCAAGGGCGTGCGCGCCTCGTCCACCAGGATCGAGTCGCACTCATCGATGATCGCGAAGTTGAGCTCGCGCTGCACGTAGTCCTTCAGGTCGAACTTCATGTTGTCGCGCAGGTAATCGAAACCGAACTCGTTGTTGGTGCCATAGGTGATGTCGGCGCCGTACGCCTCTTGGCGCTCTTGATCGCTCAGGTCATGCACGATCGTGCCGGTCGACAAGCCCAGCCAGTTGTACAAACGGCCCATCCATTCGGTGTCGCGCTTGGCCAAGTAGTCGTTCACCGTGACGACGTGCACGCCCCGGCCCGAAAGCGCGTTCAAGTACGTCGGCAAAGTCGCCACGAGCGTCTTGCCCTCGCCGGTCTTCATTTCGGCGATCGTTCCGCGGTGGAGCACCAAGCCGCCGATCAGCTGAACATCGTAGTGGCGCATGCCCAGCACGCGCTTCGAGGCCTCGCGACAAACGGCGAAGGCTTCGGGCAGAATGTCATCGAGCGTTTCGCCTTTCGTCAGGCGCTCTTTGAACTCCGGCGTCTTGGCCTTGAGCTGTTCGTCGCTAAGCCCCTGAAGGACCGCTTCCAGCGAGTTGATTTTTTCGATCGTCGGGCGGAGTTTTTTCATGTCGCGTTCGTGTTTGGTTCCGAACATCGACGTCAGGATTTTTTGAAACATAGTCTTTTAAATTAGGCCCAAACAGCCCTTGGTGTCCAGTCGTGTCAGGGGGCGCATTCGACCTGGCGAAAGCCTTCGAAAAGCGACTGAAGCCGCGATATTCAAACTGCGAATGGGGCCCGTCATCGGGATGCGTCGAGTTTGCGAGGGAAACTTTTCCAAAATTTCGGGGTCCAGCCCCTTGGTTTCCTTACCGAAAACCAACCAATCCCCCTCTTGAAAGGGCGTGTCGTACAGGGTGGCTTGCGCCTTCGTCGTAAAGAAGAACACGCGGGAGGGGTCAGGCACCGTGCGCCACCAATCGTCCCAGGTCTGGTGATGGACGAAATCCAGGTGCGGCCAATAATCCAGGCCCGCCCTCTTCAGGCGACGATCGGTGATGGTGAAACCAAGCTTGCCCACCAAATGGAGTTTGCTGTCCAAACCCACGCAGGTGCGGCCGATGTTTCCGGTGTTGGCGCCGATCTCGGGCTCGATCAGCACGACGTTAAAACGATGCATCCCGAATGCGATACATCACGACGTTAGGATTTCCAAAAATTTTTTGACGACCCTGCGGTTTTGGGGTCTAAAAGGAGGAACACGACACAATTTCATACGCGTTTTTAAGACGTAAGGTTTGATGAAGAAGATTGAGGCGATCATAAAGCCTTTCAAACTCGACGACGTGATCGAGGCCCTCACCGAATTGGGCGTCGAAGGCGTGTCGGTATCCGAGATTCGCGGCTTCGGCCGCCAAAAAGGGCGCACTGAAATTTACAAAGGCGCCGAATACGTCGTGGATTTTCTTCCCAAAGTGAAGGTAGAAACCGTGGTGGCCGACGAGCTGGCCGAGCCGGTCATGAATGCCATTCAAAAAGCGGCGTTCACCGGCAAGATCGGTGACGGCAAAGTTTTCGTAATCCCCGTTGAGCGTGCACTTCGCATCCGGACGGGAGAGAAAGACGAAAATGCGATTTGATTCGATTGGGTTTTCGATTTCGTACGCATCCAAACCTTTTACCCCAGGAGCCATTTCATGAAACCAGAAGAGGTCATAGCGTTTGCCCGTGAGCGCGGCGCGAAGATGGTGGATTTAAAATTCATCGACATGCCCGGCATGTGGCAGCACTTCACTATCCCGATGAGCGAGCTCAAACCCAATGTGTTCGAAGAAGGTTTGAACTTCGACGGTAGCTCCATCCGCGGCTGGCGCGCGATCAACGAATCGGACATGACCGTGAAGCCCGATCCGAAGACCGCGAAAATCGACCCCTTCATGGAAGTTCCGACCCTTTCGCTGATCTGCGATGTCGTGCACCCCGACACGCACGAACCCTACGAGCGCGATCCGCGCCAGATCGCCAAGAAAGCGATCGCGTACCTACAGTCGACCGGTATCGCCGACACCGCGTACTTCGGTCCCGAAGCCGAGTTCTTCATTTTTGATGACGTTCGCTACGATCAATCTTCGAACGGCGCCTTCTACCAAGTCGATTCGGACGAAGCGACCTGGAATTCGGGCCGCGACGAGAACGGCCGTAACCTTGGTTACAAGCCGCGCGCGAAAGAGGGTTACTTCCCGGCTCTGCCCTCGGACACGCTCCATGATCTGCGCACCGAAATCTGCCTCGAGATGGAAAAGCTCGGCATGGAAGTCGAACGCCAGCATCACGAGGTCGCCACTGCCGGCCAGTGTGAGATCAACTTCCGTTTCGACACCATGGTGGACGTGG
>DAISHW010000230.1:0-4664 GCA_036822295.1 Bdellovibrionales bacterium
CCGGCTGCCGTTGTCGACGACCAGCACTTCACCCTCTAAACCTGTCGCGCGCAACGCTTGGAGGGCGCTACGAACCGCCGCGCCCACGCAGAGCTCTTCGTTTAAACATGGAATAATCAGACTGACGCCGGCACGCATTGCGGCCGAATCTAAACGAGCTTTCCATAATCCACAAGATGTAGTACCCGAACTTCGTGATTCCATTGTCGATTCTGATCTCATCCCATGGGCGAAAGCCCCTGCTCGCGCGGCTCCAACAGAGTCTTCAGGCGCAAACCTTCGCCGATTATGAAATCTTGATTGGGGAAACACAGCATGGTCGCTCTTTGGCCGTCGTTCGTAACGAGTTGTATCGGCGCGCCCGGGGGCGCTGGGTCTATTTTTTGGACGAGGACTGCGTTCTGCCGGACCCTGAATTTCTAGCGCGCATGTCGGCGAACCTGAAAAGCGAGCGCGCGTTCGGCGGCGGTTATATCGGTCGCGGTCTTAGTATTTGGCAAAAGTCCTACAACGCGCTCGTGAACTACTGGCTGCATCTGCACGCGCGTCGCGGTCAGGCGCTGCCGGTCGCGGGGAATTTCCTGATGCCTCGGCTCGGCGAAGAGTTCGGTGAAGACTTTCCATTTTCACGCGCCCATTCTTTCGGCGGCGAAGAGGTCAGCCTTCGCTTGAATCTGCTGACCCGCGGGATCGGCTTCGATCTGCGCGAGGATTTTTCCGTGGTTCACGACGGCGGCAAACGCGCGGTTGATTTTTTTCGCGGCGCTTGGCGGCACGGTCAAGCGGACCACCAACCGGTGCGCGCCGGCTTCGCGCTCACGCATTTCTTCAGTAATTTTCGCGGCGGCGGGGTGCGCGCCACTTCGCTGATGCTCGCGTATCTGTCCTTGGTGTGGATGTCGCGCCAACTATGGCCCGCGTCTCAGTAATCATGCCCGTGAAAAACGCGGCGCCGTTCTTAAAGGCGGCGTTGGCGGGCGTTTTCGCGCAAACCTTCGCGGACTGGCGTTTGATCGCCGTGGTCGATCCGCTCTCTGACGACGGCTCCGAGGCGATTTTGCGCGGCGTTCGCGACCCGCGCGTGCGCGCGGTCAGGGGTCAGACGCCCGGCGCCGGTCATTCACGAAACCTGGCGCTGTCGCTGGCGGGAAACGATTCCCGCTGGACCGCGTTTCTGGACGCGGACGATGTGTGGCTCCCGGAAAAGTTGGCCAGGCAAATGGATTTTATGTATTCGGGCGGCTTTGCGATGTCGGCGACGGCTTTTCGCCGTATCGATGAAAACGGCCAAGGCGGCGGACGCCTGCTGAAGCCGCCCGAAAAAGTCGATTTCAAGCGTTTACTCAAGCAAAACTGCCTTTGTTGCTCAAGCGTCATGCTCGATCGCCGGCGGATTCCTGAACCGAGCTTTCGCGAAATAGGCTGCGAAGACTTCGATCTTTGGCTCAGGCTGTTGCGGCAGGGCTTCATCTGCGGCGGTTTGCGCGAGGACCTGGTCCGCTACCGGGTCGTCGGCAATTCGCGCGGTTCAAGCCGTTGGCGCACGGTCAAGGAATCTTGGGATATCCTTAAAAATGAATTGGGTAGATGGCCGGCCGTCGCCCGCATGCCCGAGTTTCTGGCGCGGGCGGCCCTTAAGCATGCCCGTTGGTAATGGCTAGGTTTGCGGCCGGCTGACCAGGACATCGACACTTCCACGCCCCAGATTCGCCCCATCTTGGACTCATATTTGAATAGACTCAAGAATCGGCTCAAGTCGCTTGGGGAAGGGGTTTTCAAGTGAGGTTCAATGCTCTGGCAAAAGCTCCTTCAGGTTTTTTTGGGCGGCGCTCTGACGGGCGGATCCTTCGCGGTCGTTCCCCCGTCGTTCACCCCGAATCGCTTGCCTACCGTCGATGAAATTCTGTCCTATGAGTGCGGTCAGACCGTGGCTTCCATTTTGGAACTTTACGATCAAGTCGGGCCGACGTTCTTCGGGCGGGGGCTCGTCTTCGCGTCGATCGAAAACACGCAAGGTTCGCCGCTCCTGATGGTGAGCGGGGGAGCGGGGCTGTATTCCGTACCGCTTTCGGCGGTGGGTGTGAATCGCTTGCGCTTTTTACTGCCGACCAACCGCGCGCTGGTGCCGCGCGCGTTTTATTTGAGCTATATGCACGGCGGTCCGTCGCGCTCCAGGGTGTTTGAGTTGAGCGACGGGCGCGCGCCGCACGGTAAAGACGATTTGGATTTTATCGAGGTGCTGCCCGCGCGGGCCGAAGCGCTTTTGCCGCACTGGGATTACGCGATTTTTCAGACGGCCGAAAACACGATCGCGGCGCTCACCGGGAAAAAACTCGCAGGCGAGCAGATTCAGCACCGTTCCAAGGAAGGCTGCGAACATCTGGATCGCCGCTCTCCCAGTTTGGCGAAAAGCCTGACTCACAGTTTGAACGGCATCGATCTCTTGGCCTTCGGCTCCCCGCGAGTGGCGTCACGCGCGCCGGCGAGCGGCCGCTAAGATTTTTTACGCGCGAACACCACGAGTTCTTTGCCTTTGCGCTTCTCGACCGACAGGTGCCAGCGCGTCCAGTACAAGAAATCGAAATCGTTTTTCAAGCGCTCGCGCAATTCCCATTCGGAGCCGCCGAACGGCGGGCCGCGGCGCTTCTCGTGGACGAAAAACACGCCGAGCAAGTGGCCCCCGGGCGCGAGCAGCCGCTTCCAGTTCTTCACCAGCTCATCGCGACGTTCCGGCGTGATCGCGCAGTAACAGGTGTGCTCGAAGATCACGTCGTAGCGGCCCGACCAGTCTTTCGGCAGTTCGAAAATATCGGCTTTCACGAACCGCAGATTGGCAAGCCCGCCGTACTTGGCTTTGGCTTGCGCGACGGCCTCTTCGCTGAAATCGACTGCGGTCACCACATGCCCGAGTTTGGCGAAATAAGCCGCGTCGTTGCCGCTGCCGGAGCCCAGCACCAGCACGCGCGATTTCGCCAGTTTGAGCTGCGGCAAAACCTCGGGCAGGGCGACGCTCTCGCGACCTTGCTCCCAACCGGGTTCTTCATTCTGATAAATGCCCGTCCAGAACTCAGAGGAATTGCTGTCCCCGAACGGCTCAAGCCACGGCGGCGTCGGGTACTTGTCGCCGTCGATGGTGACCGAATCGTCTTCAAATTCATCGAGCATGTCGAAGAACTCGACCTGCGCTCCGCGCGAGAAAACGAAGGGCACGCCCTTTTCGCTCACGCCATGAAAGCGATCCCATTCGTCGATGCTCAAAGAGCGATAGGGGAAGCGCATCTTGGTTTCGTAAGGCAGGTCCATCTCGCCAAGGCCGGCGCCGCTCTTGCGAACGTGGCGCGCGACCAATGGCGCGTCGAACGACTCGACGTACGCGGGCTGGCCTTCGAAATCGGTGACCAGCCGTCCCTCGCCGTCGACTGTCAAATTTTCCAGGAGTTTGCCGCCAAGGCCGACGTCATCGACGCGGCGGCCGGAAAAAATCCAGTACCCTTCCTCGTCGATCGATATGTAGCGATCCACTAATACGTTTCCCCGGACGGCGGGGATTGGCTTTCAAGTTCACCGGCGCCGGCCGTGATGTGAATGGCTTCGGTGAAGTTGACTTTGTTGTCCAGGATGCGAAGTTCGTCGAAATTCCAAGTCGACATCTCGGGGGTCTCTTCGATTTTCTTGAGCATCGCGGAGCCGCTGATCTCGACGATCGCGGGTTCGCCGTTTTCCGCGTTATCTTCAAACGAATAAACGAAATTGGCGCGCACTTTGTCTTTGCTCAGAGTCTCGGTCCACATTTTCTCAAAACGAAGGTTTTTGGCCGCGGGCAGGTTCTGGCCGACGTATTCGGTGATGATGTTCTTCAGGTCGCTTTGAATGCCGACGTGCACCGACTCGGAAACCTTCTTCTTGGCGTGAATCAAGCTCCAAGAGCCGATCAGCGCGATGGCGAAAATCAAAACACTTACGACCTTCATTCGTAACCCCATATGGTGTAGGATCCGCCCAAAGCGTAGCGGAGAATCAGATGCGGCACAACAAAATCATCGGCTGGGAGCGCTTCCTGGGCGTCGTCGAACAAGTGCAGAAATTCAGTCCTTGGCTCTCGCGTCAGATCGCCAAGCGCGCCTCGGAATGGCCGTTCTGGTATTCGGGGCTCGCGATTCAAGATTGGGGCGAGCGCCATGTCGACGTGCGCTTGCCGCTGTCTTTTCGCAACAGCGTCGACGGGCAAGTGAGCCACGGCCATCTGCTACTTGGCGCCGAGCTCAGTTTGCGTTTGGTGCTGCTGCGTTTGCGTCAAGAGTTTCCGTTCCGCTACCGCTTGCTCTCCTCGAGCGGCGAGACTCACCACGTTGTGGACCAGGCGGTGGATTTCCGCTTTTCGCTCAGCTTTGAAGAGTGGGAGGAGTTGCGCCTTCGACTCGCCCGCGAAGGCCGGGCCGAGATTGAGTTCGTCGTTCATGCGCGGCTGCTCGACACGCGTTCGGCGGGACGGTTCCATTTCCGCGCGGCCTTTGAGCTTGAGAAATTCCTACCTGCGTAATAGATCTTAAACATGGCCATCTTGGAATCCCGCATCTCCGCGCAGTCGTCGGCATTCATCGCCAATCAAACCGCCATGCAAGAACTGATCGCGACTTTCAAGTCGCGTTTGGAGAAGGCGCGCG
>DAISHW010000231.1:0-4193 GCA_036822295.1 Bdellovibrionales bacterium
TACAGCTCAAAAATGCCAACGTGAACTGGTTCCTGTCGATCGACCGCAAAGACTTGCCGAAAGCGGCCGTGGAGTCTGGTAAGACGACGTTTCGCTCGATCAAGATCGACGGCGAAGAGTTCGAGTTCTCGGACGGTTTCACCGAGCTTCATAAAGACGTCTACACCAATGTGTTGAACGGTCAGGGCTTTGGCATCGAGGAAACGGCCGCGGCCATCCAGATCGTCGAGGATCTACGTGGCTAATTTCACGAAACACGAGACCGCGATTGTCGATGCCGGCGCCAAAATCGGCGAAGGCACGCGCATTTGGCACTGGACTCACGTTTGCGCGCGGGTCGAGATCGGCGAGAAATGCTCGCTCGGTCAAAACGTGTACGTCGGTAACGACGTGTCGATCGGTTCAAACGTCAAGATTCAGAACAACGTTTCCGTCTACGATCGCGTGAAGCTCGAAGACGACGTGTTCTGCGGACCCAGCATGGTGTTCACGAATGTGATCAATCCGCGCTCGGCCATCGTCCGTAAGGACGAATACAAAACGACTTTGGTCAAAAAGGGCGCGACCATCGGGGCCAATGCCACGATCGTTTGCGGCGTCACTCTTGGCGAGTTTTCGTTCGTCGCCGCCGGTGCCGTGATCACCAAAGACGTTAAGCCCTTCGCGCTGATGGCGGGAGTTCCCGCGCGCCAGATCGGTTGGATGAGCCGTTTCGGTGAGCGCGTCGATTTGCCGCTCGAAGGCCGGGGTGAATTCAAATGCGCGAATACGGGCGACGTTTACGAGCTTCAAGGCTCCGCGCTGCGTATGAAAGGATCCAACTAAAATGTGCGGCATCGCGGGCGTTTACAGCACGAGCGGCGAAAGGATTCCGAATCTCGATCGTCAGCTCAAGACAATGGCGAAGCTGCAGATCCATCGCGGGCCGGACGGCCAACACGAGTGGTCGTCAAAAGACGAGAAAATCGGCTTCGCGCATCAGCGCCTGAGCATTATTGACCTTGAGTCGGGCGATCAGCCGATGCGCGACGATTACGGCAACGTGATCTGCTTCAACGGCGAGATCTACAATTACCTCGAGCTTCGCGAAGAGTTGAAGGGCGAAACCTTCCGCACGACCTCGGACACCGAGGTGGCGCTGGCGGCCTACCGCGTCTGGGGTGAGGACTTCGTCAACAAACTGCGTGGCATGTTCGCGATCGCCATTTGGGACGAAAAGAAAAAGAAACTTTTCTGCGCCCGCGATCAATTCGGCATCAAGCCGTTCTATTATACCCAGAACAACGGTTGCTTTTATTTCGCGTCGGAAGCCAAGGCGCTCTTGCCCTTCGTCAAAGAAGTCGAAGTCAATAAAGAGGCTTTGAAGGACTACCTGGTCTTCCAGCTTTATCTCGAAGAAAAAACCCTGTTCAAAGACATTCACCAGCTCACCCCGGGTCACATACTGACCATGCAGGGTGGGAACATGAACGTGCGCCGTTATTGGGAAGTCTTCTACAACATCGATTTCCATCACACGCGCCGGTACTTCGAGGAAGAGTTGAAGTATGCGCTCGAGGAGTCGGTGAATATCCACTTGCGTTCCGATGTGCCGGTCGGAGCTTATATCAGCGGCGGGGTGGATTCCTCGATCGTCGCCGGCCTGGCCAAGCAGACGGCCGATAAGAACTTCGTGGGCTTCGTCGGTAAGTTCTCGGCGTCGGGTGAGAATTTTGATGAGAGCCAGTATGCGGCCGCCCAGGCGCGCATGCATGATATCCCGCTTTACCAGCGCGACATCACCCATGACGACTTCACCGACAATATCGCCAAGGTGATCTATCACCTGGATATGCCGGTGGCGGGACCGGGCTCCTTCGCGCAGTTCTGCATTTCCGAGCTCGCGTCCAAGCACCGTAAGGTGGTGCTCGGCGGACAAGGCGGGGACGAGATCTTCGGCGGTTATGTTCGTTACCTGATCGCGTATTTCGAGCAATGCATCAAAGGGGCTATCGACGGGAGCCTGGCGAACGGCAACTTCGTCGTGACTTATGAATCGATCATCAAGAATCTGCGCGTGCTTGGCCCTTACAAACCAATGCTCAAGGAGTTCTTTAGCGCCGGATTGTTCGAGCCGATCGATCAGCGCTATTTCAAGCTGATCAATCGCGCGCCCGGTTTGAGCTCCGCCGTGAACTGGCAAGAGCTGCCCGAGAGCTACAATCCGTTCACCACCTTCCAGCGCGTGTTCAACGCGGGCAACGTGGGCAAAGAGTCGTATTTCGATAAAATGACTCACTTCGATTTCAAGACGCTTCTGCCTGGCCTTCTGCACGTCGAAGATCGCATGAGCATGGCGTTCGGATTGGAATCGCGCGTTCCGTTGCTTGACGTTCCGGTGGTTGAATTTGCCGCGCGTATGCCGGCGGACGTGAAGTTCAAAGACGGCAACCTCAAGATGGTCCTTCAAGACACGATGAGACATCTGCTCTGCCCCGAGATCCTGAATCGCAAATCGAAGATGGGCTTCCCGGTGCCGATCAGTCAGTGGATGAAGGGCCCGATCAAGGGTTACATGCATGACATCCTGGGAAGTCGCGCGGCGCGCTCGCGGGGCTTCCTGAACTCAGAGGTCGTGGTGGGTTCGATCGGCGGCGAAGGCGAGTTCAGCCGCAATCTTTGGGGCGTGTTGTCGCTCGAGCTTTGGCATCAGCAGTTCTGTGACCGGGCATCGGAGTTCAAGAAAATGGCGCCGATGATGACGGCGGAATCGCGAATTGAAATTTAAAATGATCTTTATAAGAGAAATATGCAAAGACAAGAGGAGATAAAATCATGAGAATTCTAATCACCGGTGGCGCGGGCTTTGTTGGTTCACATACCGTGGATCGTCTGCTTCCCCAAGGCCACGAAATCCTGGTCATCGACAACTACGCGACGGGCCGTCGCGACAACCTGAAAACGCATCCGAAGCTGAAGGTCGTTGAAGGCACGATCGCCAACAAAGACTTGGTCGATAAATGCTTCCGCGAATTCAAACCCGAAATCGTGATCCATGCCGCCGCGGCTTACAAAAACCCGGACGACTGGATCGAAGACACGCAGACCAACGTGCTCGGCACGGTCTACATCACCAAAGCTTCGAAAGAAGCGGGCGTGAAGCGTATCATCTATTTCCAAACGGCGCTTTGCTACGGCCTGAAGCCGCTCGAGCAACCGATCACGTTCAAGCATCCGCTTTTCTCGGGCGGTTACGAAGGCGGATCGAGCTACGCGATCTCGAAAACCGGCGGCGAGCAGTACATCGAGCTGAGCGGTCTGGATTTCGTGTCCTTCCGTCTGGCGAACGCCTACGGTCCGCGCAACATCTCGGGCCCGTTGCCGACGTTCTTCCAGCGTCTGACCACGGACAAAGCTTGCTTTGTCATGGATACGCGTCGCGATTTCATCTACATCCAGGATTTGGTCGATGTGGTTGAAAAGGCCGTTAAAGGCGAAGGCAAACGCGGCTACTACCATATTTCGACCGGTTCGGATTTCGCGATCAAGGATCTTTACGACGAAACCATCAAGGCGTTGCAGATGCCCGAAAAGGCCAAAGTCGAAGTCAAAGAGCGCAATCCTGATGACGTGTACACGATTCTGATTGACCCTTCGAAGACCGAGAAAGACTTCGCTTGGAAGGCCAGCACGCCGCTTGAGAAGGGCGTTGCCGACGCGATCAATTACTACCGCGAATACGGCATTAACCAAACCTTCACGCACTTGCGCCTCGACAAAGAGACGCACGCCGAAGCTAAACACTAGTCTAGTTTACATGGCGCCCCGCGAAACTTCGGGGCGCTTCTTTTTGTTCTATTCTTATTTAGTCATTTCCATGGCTTGAAAAATAAAAACTCGATTGTCTGCTCGCGCAACAGGCAGCAAATATAAGGACTTCAAAGATAAATAAATAAAAAATGTGACTATGGCTTACGCTCAATTTTACAGTGGTCATTCCGAATGATTCGGAAAAATATCCTTGGAGGGATTATGAGGTCACTGGGAATCTTGCTGGCTCTTTCTGTTAGTGCCGCAGCATGGGCCGGTCTTCTGGAGCAGGCAGACGCCTCGCGGTACCGTTTGAGCACTACTCCCTATGAAATCGTCGCGCCAATTTTAAATGACGATCCGGCGACAGGTGACCGTGTTGCCGGTCAGATGTACTACAACTT
>DAISHW010000231.1:4203-4663 GCA_036822295.1 Bdellovibrionales bacterium
GCCACGGCATCGTTCAATGGAATCTCTTCAACTGGAGCGGTTATCGAGCTCGGGACGATCGGAAGCGCCAAGTCTCCCGAGGTCACTGTGTATACTTCTGGAAATGGTACTTTCAGTACGCCGGTTGGTGCGCGCTACCTAAAGGTGATCATGATGGGCGGTGGTGGCGGTGGTGCCGGCGCTTCGAACTCTTCGAATAACGGTGGCTCTGGCGATAGCGGCGATCCCACGACATTCGGCTTGTTAACCGCTAACGGCGGTGCAGGCGGTGGTGGAACTACTTCTGGTGTGGGAGGTGCCGGTGGTAGCGCCTCACTGGGTTCCGGAGCACAAGGAGTGGCCTTGAGCGGTGGCTCTGGCTCTGGCGCGGATTCCACAACGGTTGCTTCACGGCCCACAGGTGGCGCTGGCGGCAATGGTGCCATGGGCCGCGGCGGTGGCAGTGGGGCCGGAGGAAATT
>DAISHW010000232.1:0-4663 GCA_036822295.1 Bdellovibrionales bacterium
CATGCGCAGGATATCGAACGAGGTCAGGACTTTGCCGCTCGCGATCACGCGAATGTCTTTTTTCAAATCGAAACCGCGAAGCGCGTCGATCACGAAGGTCAAGCCGTCTTCGAGCGGCGCGCCCACATGGTTTGAAAACTCCAAAGGCGCCGCGCCCGTCCCGCCCTCGCCGCCGTCGACGGTGATGAAGTCCGGACGGATTCCCGTTTCGATCATGGCTTTGCATATCGCGATGAACTCGTGCCAGGCGCCGACGCAAAGTTTGAAACCGACGGGCTTGCCGTCGCTCAGGTCGCGCAGTCGCTTGACGAATTGCAAGAGCTCGGCGGGCGTCGAAAATTCAGAGTGCGCGGCGGGCGACAAAACGTCTTGCCCCATCGGCACCAGACGGATCCGCGAAACCTCTTCGTTCACTTTGGCTTTCGGCAAGATGCCGCCCTTGCCCGGCTTGGCGCCTTGCGAGAGCTTGATCTCGATCATCTTGACGTTGGGAAGGACCGCGCGCTCACGAAACGCGTCGGGATTGAATCCGCCGTCGGGATGGCGACAGCTGAAGTAACCGGTGCCGATCTGCCAGCAGACGTCGCCGCCGAGCAAGTGGTACGGCGAAAGCCCGCCCTCGCCGCTGTTATGGCAGAAGCCGCCTTTTTTCGCGCCCAGGTTCAGCGCCGAGACCGCGGCGCTGGACAGCGAACCGTAACTCATCGCCGAGATGTTCATGACCGACGCCAAGTACGGTTGCCTGCAATCGCTACCGCCGATCAAAACGCGCAGGTCGTGCGCTTTGTGGGTCTTCGGCACGATCGAGTGATTCACCCACTCGTAATGTTCGCGATGCGTGTCGAGCTGCGTGCCGAAAGGCAGGGTTTCAAGCTGGCCTTTCGCGCGTTGATACACGACCGAGCGCAGTTCGCGCGGGATCGGGCGGCCGCTTTGATTCGACTCCACGAAATATTGTTGCAGCTCCGGCCGGATGAGTTCGAAGAAATAACGAAGATTGCCGATGATCGGGAAATTGCGGCGGATCGCCTGACGAGTCTGCATGATGTCCATCACGCCGACGACGAAGACGGGCAAGAAGATCACCAAACTCCAGAGAGCGGGCGGCCAAAAGTACGCCGCTCCCCCGACGAGCGCGAACACGACACCCGAGATGAAATAAAATTCATTTCGCACGGAAAGAACCTGCTTTCAGCTGAATATATAGATCCATTGTGGGACTTGACAGAAGGCGACCTCAAGCCCAGATTTCTTTCAATGGACCTAAGGAGGTTCCCCGTCTATGGCTATCGTTAAACGCGTCGTGCTGTTTGTCTTGGTCAACGTCCTGATTCTGACCACGGTTTCATTCGTGTTCACCATCGTCTCGTCCGTCCTTGGCATCCAGATGGATGGCCAGATGTCGTCGTGGATGCTCTACTACGTCATCCTGGGATTCGGCGGCGCCTTCATAAGTCTCGCGCTGTCCCGCCAAATGGCCAAGTGGATGATGGGCGTGCGCGTGATCGATCCGAACACGCAGAATCCGCATGAACGCCGCTTGCTGGAAACAGTTCACTCGCTCGCGCAAAAGGCGCGTCTGCCGAAAATGCCCCAGGTCGGCATCTACGACAGTCCGGAAGTGAACGCTTTTGCGACCGGCCCGACCAAAGCCCGCGCGCTCGTCGCGGTGTCGACGGGTTTGCTCGGACGCATGGACAACGACGCGGTCGAAGGCGTGCTCGGCCACGAGGTCGCGCACATCGCCAACGGCGACATGGTCACGATGACCCTGGTGCAAGGCGTGATCAACACGCTGGTGCTCATCATCGCGCGCCTGCTCGCCAACGTCGTCGCGGGCCAAGTCGAAGAGCGCTCGCGCCCTTGGGTGCAGTTCGCGGTCTTCATGGTCTTGCAGATCGTCTTGAGCATTCTTGGCAGCATCGTGGTTTGTTACTTCTCGCGGGCCCGCGAATTCCGCGCCGATGCGGGAGGAGCGCGCCTGGCCGGCCGTGACCGCATGCTCTCGGGCCTGAAATCGCTTCGCCATGTCTATGGACATGTCGACGACGAACACCAGTCGATCGCGTCCTTGAAGATCTCGGGCCACTCGAAGCGCTCGATCATGGCTTTGTTCATGACCCACCCTCCGCTTGAGGATCGCATCCGCCGTCTGGAAACCCTGGCTCTGTGAGCCAGAGAGCCATCGGCCTGTGGATGGCGACCGTCACGGCCCTGTCATGGGCCGTGCTCGCCATCGCCCTGAAATTCGCCCTGCATAAATTCTCAAGCGGCACGATCGTGTGGACGCGCATGGCTTTGGCGTTCGCGATCCTGCTCGTGCTGTTCACGTTCGTGCGCCGACACTGGCTGGGCATCTTGAAAACGCCGCCTTGGGCGGGTGTGCTTTGCGGCGTGCTGATCGCCTGCAACTACTACGGCTTCATGAAGGGCATCGAGCTCACTTCGGCTTCGAACGCTCAAATCATGATTCAGCTGGCGCCGATGAGTTTCGCGCTGATATCGATTTTCATGTTCGGGGAAATTCCCACTCTCGTTCAAGGCACGGGCCTTGTGACCGCCCTGACCGGATTCGGCTTCTTTTATTGGGATCAGATTCTGGTGGCCGTCGATGATCTGGAGCGCTTTCAGACCGGCAATCTCTGGATCTTGTTCGCGGCCGCGACGTGGTGCGGATTCGCGCTGATTCAAAAGCGCTTGATCAAGACGGTCGCTCCCCAACAGTTCAATCTTTTGATCTATGGGATCTCGGGCGTGTTGCTCGCGCCGCTGACCACGTGGCCGGAACTCGCGCACGTGAACGCGTGGGATATCGCGCTGATTCTTTTCCTGGCCCTCAATACGGTGGTCGCGTATGGCGCTTTAAGCGAAGCCTTGAACCGCATTCCCGCCAGCCACGTCAGCGTGATCATCGCGGTCAACCCGCTCTTGACGATCGCGATCATGTGGTATCTCACCACGATGCAAGTCCAGTGGATCGCCGGTGAACCGATACACTGGCGCGGAGGCCTGGGCGCCCTGCTCGTGGTCGTGGGCGTGATCTTGACCGTAAGGCCCCCCAGGCCCTTGTCGACGCTTCGCACCTCACCTACACTTTAAGAATGAAAATCGTGCGTTTCATTTGGGCTCTGGGCGCGATCGCCGCGGCGGTGGGACTCGGTTGCCATTCCGTGCCTTTGCGCAATCCGCCCGGAGGAAACGCCGCCGCCAACAAAGAGTGGCTCGATGAGTACAAGCGCGCCAAAGCCGACATCGCCCGCAATCCCGAAGCCGCGTGCGCGCGTTTCAGAAAACTGTCGCGCGAAGAAAAGTTTCCCGGCCGTGACATCGCGAACTTGCGTCGCTGGCAGACCTGCAAGGATCCGCAGAGCGCCGGGATCGATCGCCAGGCGCTCCCGCCCTATCTGCAAGACATGGCTCTGGACGTCGGTTTGGCCTTGGCCGCGATCGGCGGCGACAAAGCGGCCGAACTCACGCTGGCCACCGAAAAATCGCGCGAGAAGCTCCCGCAGCGTGAGAAATTGAGATGGCTCGAGCTCGCCATCCGCCGCGCGGAAGAGTTGAAGCAAGAGGATCAGATCAAGGAGCTCGTGAAGCGCGTGCACATGGTCGCGCCGCGTTTGATCCCGGATCCGCAGCCCTCGCAGTATTTGACCGTCGCCGGCGACTTCCGCATGAGCCGCAACTTCGCCAAGGCCCACGAGTACTACGAGAAGGTGTTCAGCGATCCCGGATTCGGCCTGGACGACAAAGTGACCGCTTTGAAAGGCCGGCGTCTGGCGTACAAGAACGCGCGCCAGATGGAAGCGCATCTGACCGCGAGCAAACGCCTGGTCGATTACCTGTATCGCGCGATCAAACTGAATCCGAAATCGAACGCCGTGAAGCGGGCGACTTACGACGCCGAGCTTTTCTACGGACGCGCCTTGTGGACGCAAGGCCAAATCGCCGCCGCGGGCGCCGTCTTCGACCATGTCGAAAAACGTTTGAAGGGCAAAGTGTCTTTGGCAGAGCTTTATTGGCTCAAAGGCCGCATGGCCGAAGAGGAAAACGACCTTAAGAAAGTCAGCGAGTATTTTACCCTGGCGCTCGCTGAGAAATCGCCCAATCAAGACATCCGCGACAAGATCCTTTGGTACGACGCCTGGAACGAACGCCGCTTGAAAAATTACCCGCGCGCCGCCGAAGTCTTGAAAATGCTCGAGACCGAAACCGCGGGCGACTTCACGCGCGTGCGCGCGCGGTACTGGCTCGGCAAAACACAAGACGATCAGGGCGATAAAGACCAAGCCAAAGCCACGCTCGAGCGGCTCATCGCCGACGATGCGCTCGGCTATTACGGTTTGCTCGCGCACAGACACTTGGGTCTAGAGATCGCGTTCAAAAAGCCCCTTGTCCAAGGCGGCGCGACTGCGCTGAGCGATCTGCCGATCGACGGCACCGTGGCCGAGTGGCTGGCGTTGCTCGAAGAACGCGAAGCGCTGACCGCGTTGCTCGACGGCGCGAGCTCCGCTTACCGCAAGCAACGCGGTCAAACCGACGACGGCTGGATCCTGCTCTTTCGTTACTACGCCAAAGGCGGCCTTTACCAGAAACTCTACGAGACCCTGGCCGCGCTTCCCGGCGAACGGCGCAAGAGTTTGGTCGAAACCCAACTGGAGCT
>DAISHW010000233.1:0-4660 GCA_036822295.1 Bdellovibrionales bacterium
CCTAAAAGATCTTGAGGACCGTTGGCGCTCCGGTGATCCCGCCCGTATTCCGTTCAAATGCCGTGAATTCTGCGCCGGCGCGGAGCCGCGCTAGACGCTCGCGGCCATCGCCGCGAGCAATTTGTCGGACAGCTCCCATACATTCTGCCGCACCGAAAACAGGGATTCATCCTCCTTGATCTTTTTGACATATCCCTGCTTCTCCATAAGGTGAAACAGTCGGTCCGTGGCCCGTGCTCCCCTTTGCACCTCGCAGTTCGTAGTGATCACGAAGCGCTGGCCGCCCAGCGATCGAGCCCAGGCGATCTGCAGCGGGGTGACATTCTTAAAAAGATAAGATCCGAAATGATTTTTGTTCAACCCCGGAGCCCCGATTCCCCGATACTGCGGAAGAATGCAGCCGCGGAACAGCACTCGGTAAAACCCGGCCCCGATCTCAGGTAGCTCATGCGCCCCGGCGATTCCGACGATTGCATCCGTTCTGGAATCCCGGGTGGTCCAGAACTTCAGGTGACGATCCTTGAAGGCCTCTATTTTCAAATTTTTAATCGAGGCGTTATTTTCGATTCCGAGTTCGGCGCAACGCTGGCAAAAAGACTCCAGCGCCAAGCGGTGCGCGGGGTTTTTCGGTTGAAGTTCCGAGATCGCCAGCAAGTCCACGTTCAGCTCGTTTGCAAGCGAATCAGTTTGCCGGATTCCGTTCTTCGCAACCGGCGGGCGCGGGCTACGGTAAAACGTTGTCCAGGCCATCGCGCACCTAAATACCCGCGGATCTCAACCCCAAGGTCCTGGCGCGCCAAGAACTCGAATCGAAGACTCTCAGCCGTTCGATGCGTGACGAGAAGGACGCAATCTTCGACCTCTGCAAAGCGTTCCAGTATCGCGCCTTCAATGAGATTCGGAGAGATCCGGTCCCCAGAGACCGATATCTCCTCCTCTTTACGCCCTCGAAAATAGATTTCATTCCCTTGTTGGGTAACAAGATCTCCCGTCGAGAACCAGGAACTCCATTCAGGTTGACCGACATAGCCGTCAAACACGCTCGATCCGCGAAAGAAAATTTCGCCGGTCTCACCGATCCGCATTTCAAGGCCCGAAGAAAGGCGGCCTAACGATCGAAGATCCGCATTCGAGATTTCATCTGGATGGATTTTCTCAGACAGCGTTATCGGACCCACTTCGGTAAGACCGTAGTTGCGTAAAGTAGTCAGTCCTTTTGCGGCATATTGACGCAATATGCGCGGCCATACGTCGGTGGATCCGATCATCACAAGATGATCGCCGCGAAGCGCCGCTTGGTTCTCCCAGCCTTTCAACCTAGTCATCAGCTGCGCTTGGCGCGGTGAAAAATGAAACCGTGCTTTTCGTAAACCTTGCAGATGCCCCAGGATCCCGTGCGGACGAAAGGTTGCCGAAAGATAGACCGGCGCCCCGGCAAGCAAGGCCGGCAGCAGCAGCGTGTTCCATCCGCCCGTATGGCCCACGCCGCCGGCGACGACCACAGGGGTATGGGAATCCAATCCTAGGAGAGACACCGCGACCAGCGCATTGGCCCGCAACATCGAAAAGGGCAGTCGACATAGTTTGGCGTGGCCCAAACTTGTCCCGGAAGAAGGTAGAATCATTCCTCCTTCCGCCGGCCCATAAGGACGATCGATCAAATTTGCCGAGCGGGAGACCGGGGAAGAGATGCCCGGTCGGAAGACGGCGACGGAAACGCCGCCCCACGCGGGCTCGATGCACTGATCCTGTCTTGCCCCTTGCGGATAAAACCACAGACCCAACTCACAGCAAGCGAGAAAAAGGGCGATGGCCTGGGGGTGAAAATCACCGTGCCATATTGCGATTGTAGATGGATTCAGGCGCACGAGTTCGAACTTATAACGCTGAATCCATCTCGATAATTCAGCCTCTGCCCAGACCTCGTGGCCAAAGACCACCGAAGTCGGCCCGAAACCGGCAGATGCGGATCTTTTGCCCAGTGCGTACAGAAAATCCTCCGACAATCCTTTATCCCTTTTCGACGGGAAATGAAAGAATCATTCCGGGAGGAAGACGGATGGGCTATGGTGACCTGTATGAAGATGTTTCCGACCTTCTTGCTCGTCATATCGGTCAACGCAATGGCGCAGCTGCAACCGTCTTCATTCTCGGCGGTCTACAAGGCGTATCAAGCGCACAATGAGTCGGCCGCGAGAATCGCGTACCTAGACGGGGTTTTTGCCTCTCAGCTTCGAAAATCCACTCTTTCGGAAAGCGACATGAAGTCCGTCTTGGCCTATCGGGCCGTGGAGTGCGAGAAGAACGTGAGTTCTTGCTTCGCATTTAAAAGCTGGCGGGATCTTTCCTGCCGGACAGAAAACCCGGATAGTCTGAAGTTCGGGAATGGACTTTGGCGCTCACTGTTTCCGTTCATAAAAACAAAAGCCCATTTGGAAAAAGTTCTGGCCGAACTCTCTGCCTGCTCGACAAAGCCAAATCGTGCCCAACTTCTGATCGCTCAAGATCTTTTGCTCTTCCTTCAGCAGCCCCTGAATGCGGATTTCTTTATAAGAACCACGGAATGGCTATCCCAAACGATGAGTCACCGCTCCCTGACGCTAGGGGAGAAAATGGATCTGACTCTCGAGATGATCGGAGAAGCCTACCGGAGCAAGGTGTCTTATCTCGTCTTGCTCAGTTTCGCCTTGGCGCCCACGAAATCGATCACATCTTCACAGATAAAGGCCTTTACAGAGGTGCCCGCGCAAAACGCGCTGTTGCGTACCTGGGCCGATAAGCTAGGTGATGCGCCCGTCGCGGGAATGACGACTCACTTAAGAAATTTGGTGGACCGGGGCATTTACACTCCGAGCAGCTCCTGGGATCTAAGACATCAGCTGTTCCTGCTGGAAATCTTTTGCGTCCATTGGATTCAAAACGGCGAATCCGGCACCTGCAATCAAAAACTCGGTGGTTTTTCAGGCGAAAAAGAGAAGTCCTTCCACTATCAAATTGTTATGGCGCGCATAGAACACCTGCAGGGCAAATCGGCCCAGGCCATCGCGCGATTGAACTCCTTGCTCGCGCAGACTTCACTTCCCGAGGCTTCAGCCCTTATGAAATGGGTGTACTTCGGGCTCAGCCAATATCACGACTCGCGAACAAACAGAGCCGAGATCGAAAAGTACATAGAACTCTTCGCAAGGAATCTTGGCTCAGGGGACGGAAACACCTGGCTGAGCGTTTTACCGATAACCCGACGTCAAACGCTTCTACTTGATCTGGACAAATGCGCGGATTCCATCCAAAAGGCCACTGAAGCCAGACAGGTTTTAGAGCGCAAGGTGACGGAACCGATCGCCGAGCACGCATGGATCAACTTTTTTGAACTTCTATGCCAGGCTCGGCTGGGTAACAAAGAACAGGCGGCCGTCCTTCTGAAGCGCCTGAGCGAAGAAGTGCGGTTGATGCCGGACATGGTGGTTTGGAGGGACTTGGGCGAGGTCGTGCTCGCCAAGCTCAATGGTAAACCAACCGACAAAATGGCCGCGGTGCGCGCCAAACTCGGCCCCGATCACCCCGAGCTCCGGCGGGCGGAAGCTTTGCTGGCTTTATTGAAATAATACACGAATTCAAGCTGAAGGCCCCACGGCGATAAAAAGTAAGCCGAAGTCACTCCCAAGTTAGGGCCGTCTTCAAACTCAATCGGCCTGCCCATGATCTTATAACCGTGACTTTCGAGATTATGAATCGCCCCTTCCAAATCAGAAACCTCGACGGCGAGATGATGGCCCCCGATATCGCTGTTGCGAGGCATCCTCATGTTCTGCCCGGGCGATTCATACTGAAAGAGCGAGAGATTGAAACCATCCGGAAAGGCCATCATGCGGTGCTCTTTAATGACAGAACGTGGATGAATGTTCAAATGGACTTCAAGATGGTCGCTATCCGACTTGAATTCACCCATCCGAAAAAGCTCCCGGCAGCCAAACACCCGGCTGAAGAAATCGCAGGCTTCATCCATGTCCGGCACGGTGATGGACACATGGTGATATTTCTTGAACCAAGCCGGGCGCGATTTTTTTCTAAAGCCGCGATTCCTGAAACTCACGATGAACGAAGCGATTGATCTTATCAAAATGTGCTCCCCCACCCGCTTCGAACATCCAGCGTGCCGTATTGTCGTCGATCGCGGTGCGATGCTTACCCACGGTTCCGCCCGTCAGAGTGATTTTCGTCGGTTGACGGAGCAATTCCGCGGAATCGCGAAAATAACTCGGCCACGCGAATCGAAAATGCGCCTGACGCTCGTGTCCCATCCGGTCTTCTTCAGAGTACATGAGGGCCGCCTGGAACTTCAACAGGTCATCTAAAATCTCATCCGGTACGCCCGCAAAATCGCGGCGCAGGAACTCTCCCGCCTCTTCGTAAAGCCGCTCGCGATTTTCGCTCAAACAAAGCCAATTGTATGTCTGCTTAAAAAAGAACTTGTCCTGCCAGTCCACACCGTGGGGATTGTGCGGGCCGACGAAGCGGTTGAAGAATCCACTATTGCCCGCACGCAGAAAATCATCCGCCGCCAATCTCGACAGGGGCTCATTCGCGCCGGTTCCCCGCGACCGGCAATCGTCCATCAATCTCCGGTAAAATTCCGTAAACGTCACTCCGTGGTCGCGTT
>DAISHW010000234.1:0-4637 GCA_036822295.1 Bdellovibrionales bacterium
CATCGCCCAACGCATCATGCGGTTGAAGGGACGGATCTTATCCACGTGCGGATAGCTTTGTTTCACCTTCAAAACGAAATCGACGAAAAAATGCGACCCGAACGGCAGATTCAAAATCGGCTCGGCCAGATTCTTTTTCAGGAAGAACTTGCGCGGGTCCAGGCGGTTCGCGGCCTCGTGCATGTGACCGTGCTCGATATGCACGCCGTCGAAGAAGTACACGATGTTCTTGAAGCGAATCGTGGTGCCCAGCACTTCGTTCAAGAAGGCGCGGGTCGCGGGCCACAGCATGGCCTGATCGTGATTGCCCACGACGTACGTGATCGTGTTACCCGGCTTGGCGGCGAAATCGCGGAGCGCTTTGAAGAACACCGGATGTCCGGTCACGATGCGCTTCAGGATGTCCATGCAGATCGGCTCGGTGATCACGGTCAGGTAATGGCCTTTGTAATCGATCTGCAGGAAGTTCAGGATGTCGCCGTTCAAAATCAGCTCGACTTCATGCTCGCCGTGCTTGCCGGTCGTGTAGTAGTGCAGGAACTCGCTGAATTTCTCGTCGAAGTAAAACTCCTCCAGGAAATTGAGCTGGCCGTTTTCGAGCGTGCGGCCGACGCCGATGTGCAAATCGCTGATGACCAGTTTGAGTTGTCTTTTCTTTGTGCTCATGGCGCCTAGCTTGCAACGAAGACGATGTTACGACTTTTACGTTTCCCGTAGTACATAGCCTCATCGGCGATTTTAATCAATCCCACCGCGCTCTGCGCGTGATCCGGATAGGCCGCAAGACCGATACTCACCGTCAGATTGATGTTGTGTCCGTCGACCAGGAAGGACTGACTCTCTACGGCCTTACGGATGCGCTCGGCCACCTTCTTGGAGTTTTCCATCGAGGTATTGCCGAGCACCACGATGAACTCGTCCCCGCCGTAGCGGAACGTGTAGTCGCACGAACGCACCTGGCTCTTCAAGACTTTGCCGAGCTCCATTAAGAGACGCGATCCCACCCAGTGACCGCGGCCATCGTTCACCATTTTGAAGTAGTCGATATCGAGAAAGAGCAGCGTGAACTGTGATTTCTCGCGCTTGGAGCGCTGAATCTCGTGCTCGAGCGCCATCGGCAGGTAGCGCTGGTTGTAAAGCCCCGTCAACTCATCCAGATACGATTGGTTCTTGGCCTCTAGGTGCTGATAGGCGAACGCCACGTACTTGGCGGCGACATCCAGGCCGGATTTGCAAGCCGCCACGATCTCGACGGGGTTCCGCGATCTGGGACGATCGATCACCAATACCCCCAGCAGTTTGCCCTCGAAGTAAAGGGGGTAGCTCAAACGCGCGTGCGGAGCGGTGAACAGGTGCGGCGTGTACGTGCCCTGAAAACCTTCCGTGTACAGCGCACCCACTTGCTTCCACATCTGAAAGAGCAGAAACGTGTCCGCGGCCGGCTGCGACCACATATGTTTGCCAATCACGTCGGCGCTGGCGAAGGCCCACTGCCAGTCGCTGTCCGAAGCCAAGTTCACGCGCTGCAAACCGAAGGACGACAACCAGTGCACGGCACCGGCGCCCGTCGACATTTGTGCGTGCGCGAGCACCTTCAAAAGGACATCGTCGATTTCGATCGAGGTGAAGTCCGCGTGCCGCATCACTTGGCTTTCCTTTGCGGAGCGGCCGGAGCGACTTGGTCTTCTTCACCCTCCAACATGGAAAGCGCCAGGCGGAGCGCCTTAACGGTGCGACGGAGCATCTCTTGTTTGTCATTGGCCAGGCGGTTGAGTTCCTGGTTCTTGCCCCGATAGTTATTGAGCTCAAGGTTGAGCTGATCGATGTTGCGTTTCAAATCCAGAATCATTTCGTCTTTGCTGCGAATCAGGGCCGCGCCCTCCATCTTCACGAGCTCCAGACGGTTTTCAAGCTCGCGCTCGCGCACGCGGATCTTCTGAATGTTGCTCGAGATGCGCAGGTCGAGTTCCTCGGCCTTTTGCTTGGCCACATCCAGATCGCGTTGCAGCGACTCTTTGGCGTCGGTCAAGATGGTCTTTTGCTGGTCGAAATTCTGTACGGCGTTTTGGTAATCGCTCTCGCGGCGCTGATTCTGCGTGAGAAGCTCGTCGGCGCGGCGGCGAAGCGTTTCCCCGGCCGCGGCGAGTTCTTCGTTTTGCAGGCGCAGACGTTCGATCTCTTGTTCGAGTTCGAGCAGACGGTTCTGGGCGATGCGCAGCGCTTCGCTCTGCGCGAGCGCGGCTTCGGTCGCCGATGAACTTTGCACGCTCGAGCGCAAGGGCGCGAAGCGGCCGATGGCGGCGCGCTCTTTCGGAGTCTCTTTCGGAGCCGAGGGCGCTTTGCGCATGTCGGCGGGCGCGGCGTGATCTTCGTTCACATCGCCATCGCCCGCGATCGCGGCGGTTTTATTGTCGGGCGACTCGTCCAATTCGACGGGAGCTTCCGCTTCGTTGAGCAGTTCATCCATCAGATTGTCGGCGAGCGCCTTGCTCTTCTTCTGACCCATCTAGAGCAAGTATCGGAAAATCTTGATTTTTTATTTAGTCAGGGGGGCCTTGCGGACCCGCGACTTCGGTCTAGGAAATGACCTTGCGGTACGCTTCGAGCCGCTCTTCCAGGTCCTTCATGGTGGCGCGGCGAATGCCTTCCACACCAAAGTCCTGAACCGTGAAGCTAGCCAAAAGGCAGCCGTGCACGCAAGCCTGCTTCAAGTCTTCTCGGTTCCACGGCCGATCGATTTGAGCCAAATGCCCCAAAAACCCGCCCGCGAAGGTGTCGCCGGCGCCCGTCGGGTCCACGACCTCTTCGACCGGGAAGGCCGGCAGGATGAAGAAGCGATCCTCGCAGAACATGACGAAGCCGTACTCCCCGCGCTTGATGACGACCGCCTTCGGGCCCATCTTGATGACATCTTTGGCGGCGCGGATGGTGTTCCAGCTGTCGGTCAACTGACGGAGCTCGTTTTCGTTGATCAGGAGCACGTCGATGCGCTCAAGAACTTTGAACAGATCCTTTTTCTTCGACTGGATCCAGTAGTTCATCGTGTCCGCGGCGATGAGCCGGGGTTTCTGCACTTGTTCCAGAACTTGCAGCTGCAAAACGGGATCGATATTGGCCAGGAACACGACCTCGGAATTTTTGTATTCCGGAGGAATGGCGGGATGGAAATTTTCGAAAACGTTCAAGTCGGTGACCAGCGTGATGGCCTCGTTCATGTCGTTTTCGTATTTGCCCTCCCAGTGAAACGTCAGGCCTGGGACTTGTTGCAGGCCGCGCAGGTCGACCTTGCGTTGCTCGAGCCAGCCGCGGTGCTCGGGCTTGTAATCTTGGCCGACCACGCCGACGACGCGCACGGGGGAATAGATCGATGCGGCGAGCGAGAAGTAATTCGCCGATCCGCCCAGGATGTTCTCACGCTGACCTTTCGGCGTCGTGATCGTATCGTACCCTACGCTACCCACCACCAAAATGGCGCTCATACAGTCATCTCCAGATTCACGTTGGCTTTTTTAACGGCGGTCGTGAGTTGGCCGCACGCCGCGTAGATGTCCCGTCCCATAGTTTTTCGACGTAGAACATGGCACCCCAGACGAATCAACTCATTTTGGAAACGCACGATGGCATCCTCGCTCGGTCGTTGAAAGCCCGAGTCCGGATGCTCGTTGAACGGAATGATATTGATTTTCGAGGGCACATCGCGCGTGATGCGCGCGAGCTCCCGGGCGTCGGCGACGGAATCGGTCACGCCTTTGAGCAGCACGTACTCGAGCGTCACCTTGTCGCCGGTCTCGCGGCAGTGCACGCGGCAGGCTTCGAGCAGTTCCTCGATCGGCCAACGCTTGTTGATCGGCATGATCTCGCTGCGCACCTGATCGTTCACGGCATTCAGGGACACGGCCAGTCGCACGCCCGCTTCGGTCACGCGCGGGATCATCGGCACGATTCCCGAAGTCGAGATCGTCACGCGCTTGCGGCTGACATTGTAACCCCAAGTGGAATGTAAGATTTCGACGGATTTGAAAACCGCGTCGGCGTTGTCGAGCGGCTCGCCCATGCCCATGAACACGATGTTCGTGATGCGCCGACCTTTTTCGAGCGCGCGGGCGGCCTGCACGAACTGGCCGACGATCTCCCAGGTCTCAAGGCGGCGTTGCAGTTTTTGTTTGCCGGTGTAGCAGAATTTGCACGCCATGTTGCAGCCGACTTCGCTGGAGATGCATAGCGTGATCCGGCCGGACGACGGGATCAGCACCGCTTCGACGCTCTTACCGCTTCCGACATTGAAGAGCATCTTGGTGGTGCCGTCGATCGATTTGTAAACCTTGATCACTTCGGGCAGCGAGAAATCGAAAAGCTCGGGCGCCTCTTTGCGGAATTCTTTCGAGAAGTTGGTCATCTTCTCGAAGTCCTGTTCGCCCTCGCCGTAAATCCAACGGTAGAGCTGTTGGCCGCGGAACCCCTGCTTGCCCAGGCCCTTCAAGGCGTCGGTCAACTCCGGCAGAGTCAGGCTGAAGAATTTAAGCTTTTCCATTGAGGTCCGCAGTCTTAGCATGGCTTGACTCAGGGGGCCAGGGCTTTATAGTTTGGCCGAAAAGGAATTTTAGCGTGTCTGTCAAACTGCTGAGCTGGAATGTAAA
>DAISHW010000235.1:0-851 GCA_036822295.1 Bdellovibrionales bacterium
ACGTTCTTGATGCCGAGCTCGCCGGGCGCTTCGGGCAACTGGTCCTTCTGCGCCGTCTCTTGGGCCTTTTCTTTTTTGTCTTTCGCTTTTTCGTCGTCTTTCTCCCCGCCGGCGGGATCACGCAAGCGCGCTTTCTGCCGCTCTTCGATCTTGGCCAGAAGCTTCTTGATCACGCTGACCTTGGATTGCAGCTGATCCTTGGGATCGCCCTCGAGTTGAATCGCGAGCGGATCGCCCACCAGGCGCACCACGTTTTGCGAGAAGAGATAAGCGCCCTGGCCTTCCATCACCCAAAGTGAGCCGGCTTTGGAATCGAGCGACGCTTCGTCGGCCAGAGTTTCTTTGGTCGTGCGCTTGTATTGACGTTTGACCCGGGGCGCGACGTCCGGGCTTTCCGAAAATTTGGTCAGCGTCGATGCGGACTGTTGCGACTCGGCCGACGTGCCGCCCAGAAAGTTCTTGAGCTTGCGGTTGAAGCTCGCGCATCCGGTTTGCGTCAGGGTGAAAATCAGCAACACGCTGATCAGAATAAAATCGACGACCTTCATCTTAGCTCCACCTCACCCTGGCCGACCACCATTCCGGTCAGCTGGGCGCCGTTCTTCTGCTTCAAACTGATGACGTCACCGATCGACGCGTCTTGCGCGGCGACGGCGTTGACCGAGACTTCCCACATGCCCGTTCCCGATTTCACGACGATCGGATCGCCGCGACGGATGGCCATTTCTTTTTCCAGCGAGCCGCTCCACAGGATGTCGCCGGCGCGCAGGCCGAGTTTGACCTTTTTGCCGTCGATTTGATCTTCTTCGGGCGTGCCGTCGACGGCGAACGAGGTGTCGCGGAATTCCCAC
>DAISHW010000235.1:861-4635 GCA_036822295.1 Bdellovibrionales bacterium
AGGCGCTCTTGCGCGGACATCATGCGCTTCAAGACGGGAACTTTACGTTTCGTGACCAAACGACCGCTGACCCAGGCGGGCGCGGGGGAGCCGTCTTCGCGAACGATTTCGACGGGCACCGAGAATGAACCGCGCGGGAGTTCCGCTTTGATTTTGAGCGACCAATCGCGAACGCCTTGAATCTTCGGCAGCGACAGGCCTTCGACTTCCAGTTTGCAATCGGCGCAGAGCGGTTGCCAGGCTTGCGTGAGCTCACCGGTCACCAGATCGGCCGCGATCTCGCGTTTGACCGTATCGACGATCACGCTCTTGGGAATGACGACAAGAACTTTGCCTTTGCTGGCTTGACGCTCGGCCGCGACGATCGGGCGCAGAAGCGCGGTCAAGTTGGCGTTGGCGATCTCTTGGCGCTCGCCGTATTCCGGCGCGGAGCTTAAAATGATGGAGCCAAGCTGGCGGCGCCCTTCGTCCGACAAGTCTTGAGCGTCGACGAGCTGCGCGAGTCTCACTTGCGTTCCCGGCGCCACGACGACGTGCGGGCGAACGCGCAGAAGCGTTTCCGCTTCCAGTCCGCCCATCGTCATCAAAAACGCCAACGCCAGAGTCATTTCAAATTACCTTAAGTTGTTGATGGCCTGGAGCATTTGATCCGAGGCCTGAATCATCTTCGAATTGGTTTCATAGGCTCGCTGGGTGGTGATCATGCCGACCATCTCGTCGACGATGTTCACGTTGCTGGTTTCAAGCTGACCTTGCGCCAAGCTGCCAAGGCCCGCCTGACCGGGAATCGCTTGCTGCGGAAGGCCCGAGCTCGCGGTGGGCATGAACAGATTGCCGCCGACGCTCTTGAGTCCCGCGGGATTCACGAAACCGACGAGTTGAATTTGACCGACGCTTTGCGGTTGGTTGAGCGCGCCGTCCGTGATGATCTGCACTTGACCGTCGCCGCTGATTTCGACGCCCGTGGCCGATTGCGGGATATTGATTTCAGGCTGCAGCACGTTGCCGTTTTTATCTTGAATGCGGCCGTCCGGACCTTTTTTGAAGGAACCGTCGCGCGTGTAGGCGATCTGTCCCGCCGGCGTCTGCACCGGAAAAAAGCCGGCGCCGCGAATTTCGATGTCGAACGGATTGTTGGTGATCTTGGTCGAACCTTGTTCGAAGTCTTTGGCGACCGCGGCGGTCTTCACGCCCAGGCCGACTTGCACGCCCGTCGGCGAAACCGTGTTCGCGCCCGTCGCCGCACCCGGCTCTAAGTTGGTCTGGTACATCAGGTCTTCGAATTCGGCCCGTGATTTTTTGAATCCCGTCGTCGAGGAGTTGGCGATGTTGTTCGCCGAAACGTCCATGTTCGTTTGTTGCGCCTTCATGCCGGTGGCCGCCGTGTGCAGTGAGCGAATCATAAATTATTACACCTTACCGACTTGGTTGATGAGTTTGTCATCCATCTGGTCGTGTCCCTTGATGGCTTGTTGGGTGGCTTCGAAAACGCGGTTGGCGGTGATCATGTCCGTCATCTCTTCGATGACGTTGACGTTGCTGCCCTCGACAAAACCCTGATGGATTCTGGCGTCGCGGGCGATTTGCGGTTGCGAAACCGCGTTGCTTTTGAGTTGGTACATGGAGCCGCCGACTTTTTGCAGGTCATCGGCCACCTGGAAATCGACGAGCGCCAGCTTGCCGACGTTGTTGCCGCCGTCGAAAACGTCACCGGCCCGCGAGATCGTCACGTTGCCCGAGACGAGCTGCACGATCCGTTGCGCGGGATCGTTCTGACCGTCGCGAAGCACCGGATGGCCTTCCTTGGTGGTCAGGCGACCGTTGCCGTCGATTTGCAGCGCGCCGTTGCGGGTCCAGCGGACACCTTGGGGCGTGAGCACCTCTAGAAAACCTTTGCCCTCGATCGCGACATCGAACGCCGAACCGGTCGAGCGCAAAACGCCCTGTTCAAAATTCGTGTAGGTGCCGGCGGGGTTCACGTACGCGTTGTCGCCGCCTTGCATATCGTAGAAGGACTCGATGCTGGCCGGAACGCGCGGGACGTTGATGTGCGGATCGTTCTTTTCGTGGGCGCTCAAGTACTCGCTGAAAACTTGCCGGTCTTTTTTGAACGAGGTGGTGTTCACGTTGGCCAAGTTGTTGGCGATGGTGTCCAGACGCGAACTCTGCGCCATCGCCCCGCTGACCGCCGAATAGATACCTTTTGAGCTCATCCCCACTCCCCGACTCGACTGAGATTCCCGTGTTCAACCGTTGAAATGAGCAAGCCATATGCCACGAAAATCCAGACGCGGCATACGTCCGTAAAAGTTAAAGTTTGGTGGCCTTCGCGCCGAAAAAGCGGCATCGCGCGCGACCTTCGTCGGGTTCGGCGGCGTCAGCGTTTTGTCGGCGGCGCCAAACTTTTAATGTTCTTCCCGGACTCGACGGCGGGCCGTTTTACTCCGCATACTGAAGATCCGATGCGCTACCTCTTGATTTTCCTTATGATGTCCACAACTGCGTTCGCCGCGCCTTTGAATTCCGCGCGCGGGTTTACGCCGGTCGACGCCTCGCCCGGCTTCGATATACCGATCACCTACAACACCAAAGTGAAATGGTGGATCAACCATTTCCAAACCGGCGGGCGCCGTTGGTTCCGCACCTGGCTCGAGCGCTCGAACGCGTACCTGCCTTCGATGCAGAAGGTGTTGGCCGAGCGGGGGTTGCCGCAGGATTTGGCCTACGTCGCGATGATCGAGAGCGGGTTTTCGCCCCACGCGATTTCGACGGCTTCCGCCGTGGGTTACTGGCAGTTCATCACGCCGACGGCGAACCGCTACGGTTTGCGGACGAACTGGTGGATCGACGAGCGTCGCGACTTCACCAAGTCGACGGGCGCGGCGGCCCGCTACTTAGGCGATCTGTTCAAGCAATTCGGCTCGTGGTACCTGACCGCCGCCGCCTACAATATGGGTGAGGGCCGCACGCAGCGCCTGGTGAACAAGTACGGATCGAAGAACTACTGGATCTTGTCGAAGCGCGCCGATTTTCCGGATGAGACCCGGCAGTACATCCCGAAGTTGCTGGCCGCGATGCTGATCGCCAAAGCGCCGAAGCTGTACGGTTTCCACGAACTGAATCTGAAAGCGCCGTACTCTTATGACTACTTTACCGTGCCCGGCGGCACCGATCTGTACAATCTCGCGCGGTACATGGGCGTGTCGAGCGATCAGGTGCTGCGGCTGAATCCGGAGTTACTGAAGGGCTTCGTACCCACGTCGATTCAGAATCATCGCATCCGGATTCCTAAGGGCACGAATATGAAGGTGTCGGAGTTCGTGCGCGCGCAGCTTTAGGCGTGCGAGCGCGGGGTTGCGCGGGCGAAGCATCTAGGACCGAGTTTCCTCCTTCCTCCATAACGCAGAAATAAATTTGGAAAATCGATTGACGTGATTTTCGCTCTCGCGAGCGGGTCGAGAAGGTGGCGTTCAGAAATCGGTGGGATCCTTCCCGTGGGTTTCGGTGGCGGCTTGGGGCGAAGCCTCTGTGGGCGAATGATGGCGAGTTATCGCGATTTTCAAAACGGTCTTCACTCCTCCGCCACCCCTAAAAATTCGATTTTAAAACTTGTGCTAGCTTGCCTTCAACGGAAGGAGCAGGCATGCGTCAGTTGAAACTGTTTAGTGAGAAGCCCGCGATCGAATTCGGTGGATCTTTACTTGTGGGGAAGCGCAAATCGCGGCGGCCGCTGGATACGAAGGCGACGAATGCCCTCCGACTGTTGCGCCGGCG
>DAISHW010000236.1:0-4633 GCA_036822295.1 Bdellovibrionales bacterium
ATGCGAATTTCATAAAAACCTCCCGTCCGACCGGTACAGCCTAAATCCCCTTTTGCATCGTGACAACCGCTGTTTTTGCGTCTAGAAAAACCAATCCATGAAATGCCCCCAATGTGGACATCTAGAACACCGAGTGCTGGAAACTCGCACGCACCGGGAAGAGGAAATTCGCCGTCGCCGCGAATGCTTGAACTGCAAGCTGCGCTTTTCGACCGTGGAAACCCTGCTGCTCCACTATCCTCAGGTGATCAAGAAAGACGGGCGGCGCGAGCCCTTTTCGAAGGAAAAATTGCGGCGCGGGATTCAAATCGCCTGCAAGAAACGCCCGGTCGCCGTGGCGCATATCGAAAATCTGGTGAACCGCATTTCCCGTTGGGTCGAGACGTCGGCCGACAAAGAGCTGGGCGCGGATCGCATCGGACAAGCGGTGGTCAAAGAACTTAAGACTCTGGACGACGTCGCCTACGTGCGCTTCGCCAGCGTGTACAAATCCTTCCGCGACGTGAATGAGTTCATGCAGCGACTCGAGGACGACGCCCCCCACGAACGCCAAAACGAGGTCGAAACATGAGCGGATCGCGACGTCTGAGCCGTGAGCTCGCGCTGCAGGTTTTGTTTCAACAGGAATTCGCCCCGCAACAGAGCGTCGAAGCGGGCTTGAGCGCGTTTCGCTCGAGTTTTGACGCCGAACCCGAAACATGGGCGTACGCGCAGGAGCTTTTAAAGGGCATCGAAACGCGCTTGCGAGACATCGACGCGCTGATCGAATCCAGCTCGGCGCATTGGAAGTTGAAACGCATGGCGCTCGTCGATCTGAACATTATGCGCATCGCCACATACGAGATCAAATTCGCCGGTGAACTCGTTCCGCCCGCCGTCGCCATCGACGAAGCGATCGAGATTTCCAAGAAATACGGCACCGTCGATTCCGCCGCATTTGTGAATGGCATCCTAGATCAAATCGTGAAACACTAGTTCCCATGCTTCCCGAAAGCGATCTTTGGGTCTTACCGCCCGCGGCCCACAGCGCGTGGTTCGCGCGACTTGATTGGTACCTGAATTGGCAGATGAGCCAGGGGCAAGCGCATGCGCCGCGCAGACCCTCACCCACCTTGCAGCAAATCGCTAAAGAGCACGGCGTGCGCGCGGACTTCGTCACGATTCGCGAGGGTGCGCCGTTGTTGGTGAGCTCCCGGGGTTTGTTGCCGGCCGAGAAATGCGTCGTCCTTCCCTATCACGACAACGTGAAGGATTGGATGCACGAGCTCGGCGCGATCGCCGAACAACTGGGCGCGGCGAAGGTCACCGTGTTTTTGCCCGCCGAGGTGAAAAGCGACGCGGCCGCGAAGCATTGGTCGAAATCGTTGGCGCAAGTGAATTACATCCATGATGACGAGGTTCCCGAATGATCGGCCGCTGGAGTTTGGAGCGCGTTCAATTCGCGCTTCAGCATTTGGAAGATTTCATCGACGAAAACACGGACGACGAGACTCAAAGATTGCGCGAGCGCGCGAAAAACTTCGCCGTGCAGGGCGGCCTTGAGAAAGTCGAAACGTTCGCGGCCTGCGATCCCCAGGATCCGCAGCTGCCTTTGCGGTTGACCGAAGGCTTGGCGCCGTTCTTCGATTGCGGCTTGTTGCTTCAGCGCGGCCTGTCCGGCGAGGGCGGCAATTGGTGGGTCACCGATCTGTTTTGGCGCGGCAACACGTTTCACTTGGATTTGAAGGATCAGATCCGCGCCAACAGCTTCGTGCCCGAGATCACGCCGATGCAAGTGCACCGCGCGACCGCGGGTAAACTTTTGGAGCGCTTGAATTTGAACTTCATGTCGCCGGCCTCCGAAGCCCCGGCGTTCTTGCTCAAGCCCACTCCGGTTTCGGCTTACGTCCTGATCAGCAACGTGGGCGAGCCATGGCTCGAAGACCACGTGAGCCACGCCCAGCGCCTGATCAACAAGTGCTTCTTATACTGAGGTTTCATTGCACGACAGCGACGCCACCATATTCATTCTCTCGGACGGCACCGGTGAAACCGCGGCGACCATGATCCGCGCGGCGCTCGTTCAGTACGCCGATCTCGAAATCAACATCGTCCGCTGCAAGAACGTGCGCACCGAAGAGCAAATCGAATCGTTGATCGAAGACGTGCACGCCCGGCGCGGCATCATCGTATTCACCATGGTGAGCGCCCAGATGAGCCGTAAAGTCATGGACACGGCCGCGAGCAAAGGCATCGCCGCGGTGGATCTGATGGGACCGCTTCTGACGTCGCTCGACACGTACTTGGGCCGCACCTCGAGCGGGCACACCGCCGGTCTGCTGCGCGCCGTGGACGAACAGTACTTCAAGCGCATCGAAGCGATCGAGTTCACCGTCAAGCATGACGACGGCAAAACGCTCACGCATCTGGACCAGGCCGATATCGTGCTCGTGGGAATTTCCAGAACGAGCAAAACGCCGCTGTCGATTTTCTTGAGCCATAAGGGCTGGAAGGTGGCCAACATACCGGTGGTGCTGAATACGCCTTTACCGGAAGAGCTTTTCAAAATCGATCAACGCCGCATCGTGGGGCTGACGATCGATCCGGCCTCTTTGACCCGCATTCGCAAAAAACGCCTGGAAAAATTCAGGCAGGATCCCGGCGGTGAGTACGCCAACATGAGCCATATTCAGCAAGAGATCGATTACATCTCGGGGATTTTCAAACAGAACCGCCGCTGGCCCGTCTTCGACGTGACCGACCGGGCTTTAGAGGAGACCGCCGCCGAAATCGTGCGCGTGGTGGCCTCGCGACTCGACATTCCCTACTCTTCGATACTCTAAGATCAGCCGCCGATGGATTGCTGTTGGAGCGCCTTGAAGAAGGTCTCGAACAGATCGGTCGTGCGCGTGTCTTTGCGGTAATACATGTTCACGTTGGTCATGTATTTCAAATCGTCCACTTGAATCTGTACCATACGGCCCGCCCGCACCTGCTTGCGGATGGCGTGCGAGGGCAAGAAGCCCCAGCCCAGTCCCGACTCGATCACGCGCTTCAGAGTGCCGACGTTGTCGGTCTCGAACACCGGCTGCGTGGTCATTTTAAGCTCTTGCATCTTCTTTTCGAACGCCTGGCGGAAGCCCGGATAGCGGTCGGTGTACGCGATGATCGGCTTGGACGTGTAATACTTCATCTCGATCGAAGGCGGCAGCGTCGTGTCGCGGCCCGAACCCACGAGCCAGAGCTCGTCGCGGAACAAGAAACGCTTTTCGAAATCCTGGAACTCGATACCGTACTCGGTTTTCAAGTCCGGCATGATCACGACGTCGACCAGATTGTTGCGCATGTCGCTGATGACTTTTTCGCCCGTGCCGTAAACGAGTTTGATCTGCAGCTTCGAGTTGTGTTTCAGGAACATGCCGATGATCGGCGACACCAAGTAAAGGCCGATCGAGTTGAGCGTGCCGACTCTCAAGTGCCCGCTCACCTCTTGCGACATCGTCTGGATCGCGACTTGCGCTTGTTGGGTCAGGTGCAAAATGCGTTTGGCGTAATCGAAAAGTATTTGTCCTTGCAGCGTCGGCTTCACCTGGCGCACGCCGCGCACCAGAAGATCGACGCCCATCTCTTCTTCGAGGTTCCGGATCTGTTGACTGACCGCCGGCTGGGTCAGAAAGAGTTTTTCGGCCGCGGCCGTCATGCTGCCTTCGGACAGCACGGTACAAAACGTCGTCAGCTGTTGGAGGTTCATCGCTTTCGCTCCTGAAATAAAGGGAGAACAACGCGTTTCTACCAAATCTTAGGGCAAAACTCATCACCCCACATAAAAGATTCTTATATCGGCGGCGACAGACACCTGAATTCGCACTCTTTCCACCTCCACAAATTATAAAATTTATATGGTTACGGGTAATTAGGTAACATTTCGGAACCAGATTAAAGATTTGAAATCACTAGCTTTATTTAGTTCGAATAAGTCTTACTTATGACCTTTGTCAAATCTGCTTGTTTGTTCCGCGGCCCGATCCGGGGGATTTCTCGGCGCGGGGCAAAGGGGGCTTTTGTGAAGCGATTCAAACCGGTTTTGGCTGTGACCGTGCTGTTGATGGGAGTGGGGGGCGTCGGATGCGCCAAGGGCAAAGGATCTATCCATACTCAAAACCGCGGTGAGGCTCCGCGCGGACCTGAAGACGTCGGCGTGTTGGTCGATGGCGCCCGCGTCGACCAAGTCGAAACGCTGCTCGGCGAATATCCGAACGCGCAAGTGCGCGTGCTCGACGCGAACCGCGGTTTCTATGAAATCTTCGGCGTGACGGTGGCCGAAACCCAGGGGCTTTTGCCCGAAGCCGATGTGAACCTGAACGAGTATATCCGCTTCAAACCCTGGTCGGCGCCGGTGCCCGCGGGTTCGGTGTTGCCGGGGCTTAAACCTTGCCGGGTCGGCGCAAACCCTCCGCAAACGGTTTTGAACGTGAGTTCGCCCGCGGGACTTAAAAACGGAATGATCGTCGAGCGCGGATTCGAACTGCGCGCCGACGGCAAAGCCAGCCGGAGCCAATCGTCTGAGGATCAAACTCTGAAAACCGTGATGATGGTTTTAGGGCCGGCGAGCTCGGCGTTCCGCGAAAAAGTACTGACCGAGGACTCTGTGGAT
>DAISHW010000237.1:0-4627 GCA_036822295.1 Bdellovibrionales bacterium
TCGACGATCGGCTCGCGGCTCCAGCCGGCGCGTTCGCAGGCCCGATTTTCAACACGTTTCACATGGGGAATCAGCGCCAGGGCCGACGCCGGAGCACGCGATCCGTCCAAACTCAGGCAGCCGACGATACGGTTGTTCATATCGACCTCGAAATACTGCTCGGTCTGGACGGGGAAGCGGATCTCGCGACCCGAAGCTTCATCACGAATCCAAGCTTGAAAGGGCACTGAGTAGATATGATGGCCGCTCGCGTTCATTCCCAGGCTTCCGGCGTTCCTGTAAATCAAACGGGTGAGCTCCGCCCCCGGCTGTTTGAAGTCGGCTTCGACCTGTTTGGGCATCTCCCAAGAGAACTGGTGGCCGCGGAAAAGGTTCGAGCAGTACTCCGCGTTCGAGAGCTTTTCGTGAATGGTGGCCTCGAGTTTATGGGCCGGATGGCGCCAATCCATGCGACCCACGAAGGTTTGCAGAGCCATAAGAATGGCGAGCGATTGGAACAGAATCCCTGAAAACCAGAGATAGCTGGGCAACCATTTGCGCATTCCGGAAAACAAGCAGGACCTCCGTCTAGTACCTGACTAGTTTAACGTCCAGTCTAGTTAGATACCCGTAATCATTGGATTTTTGTCTCAAAGTGAAGCGCTTTTCATAAATTTATTTGCGGGGTTAAGTGCCATCGACCGGATTGAAACGATTGAAATCATTGGCGCAATGCGTCTTAAATTGTAAGACCGTTTAAGAATTACGCTTGCAAAAAGAACACGAATAATGTGTAAATAGTTCAGTTCCAAATTGGCACCTGCCGCTTTGGACCTCGATAAAGAAAACATGTTTGGGGGGGAATTTAAACATGTCGACTCTGTCTCGTGAACTCGTTGAGAAGTGTAAGACCAAGTTAATAAACGCGAAATCTGAAATCCTGAACCGAGTCCGAGAGTCCCGCGCCGACCTCTACAATAGCGAAGACGCCAAAGGCGGCGATGAAGGCGATCAAACCCTGCGCGCCCTGGCCGAATCTGAGTTCCTGAGCATGCACGAACGCCTACGTAAGCAATTGATGGAAATTGAATCCGCCCTCGGCCGTATCGACAAAGGTCTGTATGGTATTTGCGAGGAAACCGAAGAGACGATCGAGGCCGAGCGCCTGCTCGCCATTCCGTGGACTCGTCTGAGCATCGAAGGCGCCGAAATCCGCGAAAGCCTTGGCAAAAAGTACGCCCGCTAATTTGTAAGGGCTGTCCACTACGGCTGGCTCTGAACGGACCAGCCGCACATCTTATATAATAGACGCGCGCCTACGTTGCCGTCCCACTCATCGCCGCTACCGGGCGCGACCTCATTCAGATCGAAACCGACTATTTTCCGACCGCTCTCAACCAAAGTGGCGAGCAAGAAGTTGGCTTGATCGAAGGTCAAACCACCGGGCACCGGCGTACCCGTATGCGGGCAATACTCCGGGCTCAAGCCATCGATGTCGAAACTGACATAGACGTTCAAGGGAAGTGAGCCGACGATATCGGCGCAAAGATCCGCCCAATGACGGCCGCGGAAAAGTTCGCGTTTCAAGTTCAGATCGAAGAACGTGCGGACGTCGTCGCGCGATTCGATCAGCGCGTGCTCCTCTTGCGAGAAATCGCGGATCGCCACCTGCACGAGCTTCTTCGGATGCCATTTGGCCGAAATCACGTTGTACATGATGGACGCGTGACTGCGCTCGAAGCCCTGGTAGGCCACGCGCAGATCGGCGTGCGCGTCGATATGCAGAACCCCGAAGTCACCGCGATATTTTTCGCTGACCGCGCGAATGTTGCCTTCGGGCGAGGAGTGGTCGCCACCCAGCACCGCGGGAATCTGGCCGCGCTCGAGCACGGCTCTGGCTTGGTGGTAGGTCCATTCGCTCATGCGCGCGCAACCCGCGTTCACGGCGGAGAGTTCCTTCGTCATCTTCGTGTCGAGTTCGCCTTCATTCTCCAGGAACTCACGAATCGCCGTGGCTTTGACTTTGAGCTCTTTGTTGAGTGCTTCGATCTCGCCCGGAATTCCGAGCATGTGGTAGCCGCGTTGATAGTTCTTGCCGAGTTCCAGATCGAAAAGATCAATCTGCGGTGAGGCTTTCAGGACACAAAGCGGGCCTTCCGACGTGCCGCTCCCGTAGGAAGTCGTGACTTCCCACGGCACGGGAATGACGACGACGCGCGCGGTTTTCTCGTCGCTAGGGATACCAAATAGTCCCGTCGTATAAGAGGCGGTTCCGCTGGGATCGTAAGTCGACACGCGCGATCTCCTTCGCGCCAGAGGGGAAAAATCACATCTTGATAAATTCGACGCACTGTATAAATTGTAAATCCGAAAAAGCCCAGGGCTTTTAATGCAAAGCAAAATCAAGAACTAGCGGTCAAACGCTAGCAAATATCAGGGAGACTGAAATGCGATTCATGTTTGTCGTATTGAGCGCTTTATTCGCGAGTGTCGCGAGCGCGGCCATTCCGCCCATGAAGATCACTCCGCTCGGCAAACCGGATGCGCCGGTGAAGGGCACGATCTACATGAATCTGTCCTCGGAGCCCGACGACTTCAGTCCTTTGAGCAGTTCCGAGCACGTCTCGCGCCAAACCTATGAATACGCGATGGAAGGTTTGCTGCGCCAGAACCGCGACACTTATGAATTCGAACCTGAGCTGGCGGAAAGCTACGAGATCTCGAAGGACTTTCTGACCTACACCTTCAAACTGAATCCGAAGGCCAAGTGGTCGGATGGCAAGCCCGTCACGTCCGAAGACGTGAAGTTCTCGGTCGAAGCCGTGCGCGACCCCGCCTATAAAGCCGCCGCCCGCATGCCGTACTACGAGGATATCGAGTCGATCTCGACCCCCGACGCGCAAACCGTCGTCTTCAAGATGAAGAAACGTTATTTCAAAAACCTGGAAGTGCTCGGCACCGAGGGCTTCACCCCGATCCTTCCGAAGCATGTTTACGCCGATCCGAAGAAAAAATGGACGACGGCGCCGATCGTCGGTTCGGGGCCTTACAAAGTCGAAGCCTACAACCGCGGCAAGAACATCATCTTGGCGCGCGATAAAAAATATTGGGGCGAGGGCATGCCGGGTCTCAACGGCATGGGCAAATTCGAGCGTATCAACTTCCGCTTTATCAAAGAAGAGAACCTCGAAATCGAAATGGTCAAAAAAGGCCAGCTCGATTTCATGTGGCCGATCTCGTCTGAAAACTACGAGAAAAAAGCCGTCGGCTCGCCGTTTGGCGACACGGTCGCGAAGATCCAGGCCGAAAACAAAATCCCGAAGCGCTACGGCTTTATCGGTTGGAACCAGAAAAACCCGATCTTTAAAGAGCGCGACACGCGCATGGCGCTTTCGTACCTGCTCAACATCGACATGCTGATCGAGAAATTCGGTTTCGGCAAAGTCGTGCCGGGCGTGGGACCTGTCTATTATAAGAGCGACACGATGCCCGCGGGCGCCAAGGCCGTTGGCTTCAATCCGACGAAAGCCAAAGAGTTGCTGACCAAAGCGGGATGGGCCGACAAAGACAAGAACGGCGTCTTGGAAAAGACCATTGACGGTCAACCGCGCGAATTCCGCTTCGCGCTATTGCTCCCGAACCGCGACGTCGAGAAGTACTTCACCATGTACAAAGAGGACCTGAAAAAGGCCGGCATCGACATGGAGATCAAGCTGATCGAATGGAACACCTTCGCGAAGTTGCTCGACGAGCAGAAGTTCGACGCGGTCACGCTCGCTTGGGCGGGCGGTTCGGTGGAAGACGATCTTCGCCAGATCTGGCACTCGGACAGCGCGCGCCCCGGCGGCTCGAACTTTATCTCGTACAAAAACTCCGACGTGGACAAGGCGATCGATCAAGCTCGTCAAGAGATGGATCATAGCAAGCGCGCGAAGCTCTGGCAGAAAGCCGTGAAGCAGATCATCGACGACGCCCCGTACACGTACCTGTTCAACCTGAAGTACGACATTTTCTTGCTCAACAAGAAGGTCGCCTTCGACAAGCCCACGTACACCTACGACTTCAGCACGCCTTACTGGTATTCGGCGAAATAACAGCCCGTCGATGCTGACGTACGTTCTTAAGCGATTGACCTGGATGGTGCCGACTTTGTTCGGCATCTCGTTGGTCTGTTTCGTCGTCATCAATCTCGCGCCCGGAAGCCCCGTCGAACAAGCGCTGTCGAAAGTGCGCTTCGCGACCGGAGCCGGCAACTCCGGCGCGGGCGTGTCCGACGAAGTGGTCGAAGCGATCAAGGTGCAGTACGGCTTCGATAAGCCGCTGCACATCCGTTACCTGATCTGGCTTAAGAACATCGTTACGCTCGATTTCGGCGAAAGCTTCTCTTATCAGCGTCCCGTGATCGACGTGATCCTGGACAAACTGCCGATCTCTTTGCAGTTCGGTATCGTGTCTTTGCTTTTAATTTACATGATCAGCATACCGCTCGGCATCGCCAAGGCGGTTAGGGACGGCGGCCAGTTCGATCTGTGGACCAGCGTCGCTTTGATGGTGGCGTCCTCGATCCCGCCGCTGATCCTGGGGATCCTGATGCGCGTGTACCTGGCGGGCGGTCACGCCACGATGTACGATTTCCCCGATGATCCTT
>DAISHW010000238.1:0-4620 GCA_036822295.1 Bdellovibrionales bacterium
GGTACGAATCCCAAGCGAAGCGCGGATGGCCCGACTGTTTGGCCAATCCTTCGACGGTTTGGTCGTTCAGGCCCAAATTCAGGATCGTGTCCATCATGCCGGGCATCGACGCGCGCGAACCCGAGCGCACGCTCACGAGCAAGGGGTTCGTGGCGTCACCGAACTTTTTGCCGAGCAATTTTTCGACATCCGCCATCGCTTCCAGAACCTTGCTCTTCAGTCCCTCGGGCAGTTTTTCGCCGGCGTCGTAAAACACCTGGCACATTTCGGTCGAGATCGTGAAACCCGGAGGCACCGGAAGTCCGAGCGAAGTCATCTCGGCCAGATTCGCGCCCTTGCCGCCGAGCATATTCTTCATGCCCGCGTTGCCGTCAGTACGGCCCGCCGAAAAGAAGTAAACGAATTTTTCCGGGAGCTTTGTCGATTTGGAATTCATGCTCATCTCTTGAGTTACCTTCATTGCCTCTCCCCTTTCGAGGTTGAGTATTAACGCGAAGCTTCGCCGCCGGCGGCGAAGCCCTGCGTCGTCGAATTAAAAATTCGCGAGCTTGTCGTTCACATAAGTTTTCAACTGGTCGATCGCCACGCGGTCCTGGGTCATCTTGTCGCGGTGGCGAACGGTGACCTTCTGATCCTCGAGCGATTCGAAATCGACCGTCACGCAAAGGGGCGTGCCGATTTCATCTTGGCGACGGTAGCGCTTACCGATCGAGCCGGTTTCGTCGTAGTCGGCGTCGCGGTCCATCGCGAAGCCGTCGCGTATCTTCATGCCGAGTTCTTGCAACGGCGGTTTCTTCGAAAGCGGCAACACCGCGAGCTCGACCGGCGCGAGCTTCGGATCGAAGCCCATCACCACGCGCACGTCGCCGTCCGCGTCGCCGGCGATCTTCTCTTCACGGTAAGCATCGCAGAGCACGGCAAGCGCAAGACGATCGCATCCCACCGCGGTTTCAATGACGAAAGGCACGTATTTTTCTTTATTGGCCTCGTCGAAGTACTCGAGCTTTTTGTTCGAGAACTTCTGATGCTGCGTAAGATCGAAGTCCGAACGATTGTGAATCCCCTCGATCTCATTCCAACCGAACGGGAATTCATACTCGATATCGAACGCGGCGCGGGCGTAATGCGCGAGTTTCTCATGCTCTTTGTAGCGCAGCTTCGCGGGCTTCAAGCCCACGGACTTCATAAACTCCATGCGCTGATGCTTCCACGTCTCGAACCATTCGGCGTCGGTACCGGGCTTCACGAAGTACTGCATCTCCATCTGCTCGAACTCCCGAGTCCGGAAGGTGAAGTTGCCGGGCGTGATCTCGTTACGAAACGACTTACCGATCTGCGCGATGCCGAACGGAATTTTACGGCGCATGCTGGTCGCGACGTTCTCAAAATTCACGAAGATGCCTTGCGCGGTTTCGGGGCGCAGGTAAACGACGGCCGCCGAATCTTCGACCGGTCCCATGAACGTTTTGAACATCAGATTGAAATTGCGCGGCTCCGTGACTTCCTTCGAACCGCAGCTCGGGCAAACGACCACGCCGTCGACCACCGCGGTGTCTTGGCGAAAACGGTTGCGGCACTTTTTGCAATCCACCAAAGGATCGCTAAAGCCGTCGACGTGACCCGAAGCCTTCCAAACCGTCGGATGCATCAAGATCGCGGCATCCAGGCCCACGATGTCCTGGCGGCGGGTCATCGCCTTCCACCACGCCATCTTCACTTTGAATTTGAAATTCGCGCCGAGCGGGCCGTAATCCCAACAGGAATTAAGTCCCCCGTAGATTTCGCTGCTCTGAAAAACAAAGCCGCGGCGTTTGGACAACGACACCAAAGTGGCCAGATCGTCGAGGTACTTGACCTGCATTTCGCTCATGTTTCGGGACTCCCGGGATGTGAAACATCAAGGGGTACAACCGATGGCGAAACCTGTCAATTTACTGCGCTTTTTTACTCTTGGTTTGCTGGTGAATGGCGCTATACGCGGCCTCGATGAACGGGCGTGATCCCGCGTCGACGCGAATCAAGGATTCTTTGAACGCGACATCGACTTTATCGGCCGCCGAACCTGCCGGAATCCCGAGCACTTCAAAGGCGTCCCACGAATGACCGTTGTAGTTGAAATGAACGTTGAGCACGCGCTCTTGGATGGGTTCGGGTTTCATTTCGACTTTGAGCGCGCGGACCTTGTCGTCGATGGCGCTCTGCCCCTCGCGCAGCTTCAGACGCATCCCACGGCGCGGGCGCTTACGCAAAAACAGCAGGATCGCGAATACGATCACCACGGCGTAATAAAGCCAAAAATCTTTGGGTTCAATTGACGTGAACACTCGACCCCTGCCCTTAAGAAAAGTCTAACAGTTTGCATTGAAAAAAGATATAAGCGGCCCATGAATCCATTTCAGCAGCAAGCTCCGATTCCGGGAGTGAAACATGTCCTTGCCGTTGGTTCAGGCAAGGGCGGTGTCGGTAAATCTACGGTGGCCGTGAACTTGGCCATGGCTCTCGCTAAGCGCGGGAGGAAAGTCGGGCTTTTGGACGCCGACATCTACGGGCCGAGCGTGCCGCGGATGCTGGGTGCGCACAACCAACGGCCGGAGGTGAATGAGGCGAAGAAGATTCAGCCCGTTCTTCGCTACGGCGTGAAGACGATGAGCCTCGGGTATTTGGTGGATGAGGCGCAAGCGGCCGTGTGGCGCGGACCGATGTTGTTCAAAGCGATGGATCAGTTTTTCCGCGACGTCGATTGGGGTGAGCTCGATGAGTTGATCATCGATCTGCCGCCGGGCACGGGCGATGTCGGTTTGACGATGGCGCAGAAGGTGCCGGTCACCGGCGCGATTCTGGTTTGCACTCCGCAGAACGTGGCTTTGGCGGATGCGAAGAAAGCTTTGGATATGTTCGAGCGCACGAACGTTCCTGTCATGGGTGTCGTCGAGAATATGGCTTGGCTCGAAACGCCCGCGGGCGAGCGCGTGCAGCTTTATCCGAAGGGCGATTTGGATACGTACTTGTCGGCGAAGCGCATTCCGAAGCTCGCCGAGATCCCGTTCTTGACCGAAATCGGCGTGAGCTCGGAGGCTGGGATTCCCTTGCTCGAGAGTCACACGGACGACGCGCAGGCGCGCGCGTTCACCGATCTGGCCAGCGCGGTGCTTGAGCGAATTCCACGCCCCTAGAAACATTAGGGACGTGTGCACTGCTTGGCTTTCACGTACACGATTTCAAGAAATATGCTCGGAGACGACGCGCGCGCTCAAATTGACGCACCGGTTATCCATGAAAATACCGTGAACCTGTGGTGCCGATTCTCACACTGGTACAACCATATGTAATCTTTGAGCATTTATATTTTTGCACAAGACAAATAGCTCGCTGCGTTATATTCTTGTTTTACGAGGAACGGAAGGGGGACAGAGATGTCCAAGATACCTAAGGATTGGTTACTCGATCCGCCGCCGAAGTAAGGTGCGCGGCACGAGAAAGAAGTAAGAACCGATGTTCAATCTCTCAAGGAGGGTTTTAACGAGAGAGTAGATAACGGTTGTTTCTTCCTTTGCTAAGGGCAAACCGTTCGAAAGGGCGGGGCGCAAAGCCGACGGGGCTAATGCCGAGAGGTGATGCCGGCCGGGTTGCCAGAGGAACTGGGCCTAGCAGAATTACGGAAGTAACGACTGATGGGCCCGCGTAAGGGACGACGCGGGTTTTTTTATTTCTAGGACCCGTCTTTTAAGCCGCGCGTTTGCGCGATTTCGAAAACGCTTCCAGCATCACTTTGCGAATCTCTTCCAAATTCCCGACAAAATCCGCGCCCTCGCGTTCGATCGCCTCTTTCGGCATGCCGTAGACCACGCAGTCTTCTTCACTCTGTGCGATGCAGAAGGCGCCGTCTTTGCGTAAGAAACGCAAGCCCAGCGCGCCGTCGCGACCCATGCCCGTCAGCAAAATGCCCATGAGCGAGCGCTTCATGCCCAGGGCCGCGTTGAACATGTAGTCGACGCTCGGGCGGTGGCCGTTGAACGGCGGCGCGCTCGAGGTGCGAAGCACCAGTTGACCCTTTTCGTCCGCCACGCCCAGATGGTAATCGCCGAAGGCCATATAAATGTGGCCGGCAAGCAGGGGCGTCCCGTCAAGAGACGGCCCGACTTTCAAGCCCGAAACCTCGGCCAGCCGAGCGGCCAGCGGCGCCGTGAACTTCGGCGACATGTGCTGCGTGATCACGATCGGGGGCGCCGTGTGCGGCATGCGTTCGAGCAGCTTCACGAGCGCCTGCGGCCCACCCGTGCTCGCGCCGATCAACACGATATCCGGAGTCTTCGTCGGCGCCGCTCCGCCGACTTTCACGGCGGTGGGTTCGGTCTTGGGCGCGTGCGAGCGGATCAATTCGACGATCGTGTCCTTGAAACCGCGCGGATCCAGGCGGATCTTTTCTTTTTCCAGGTAATCTTGCGCGCCGATCTCGAGCAGATTCACGATCTCGGACGCGTCGCCCTGGTGCACGTCGCTTAAGATCACGACCGGCGTGCTCAACCCCTCTTTGCGCTCGGCGATCAGCCATTTGTCGCCGCTGATGCCGGGCATTTTCAGATCGAGCGTGATCAGGTCGACTTGGTTGAAGTTCAAATA